>JADHTD010000213.1 GCA_016776525.1 Rhodospirillales bacterium | reverse complement strand
AATTTATCCAGTATTTCTGCTGATTGTTACCCCATTCATTTTTTGAATATGTATGTAATGTGAATATAAGAGTGATTCTATTCGAGCTATTCCGGCCGGCCTTTTGCAATCTTAATTGCACATTATTTTCCTTATATAACTAGGGGGGCGACCCCATACTAAGGTGCACAGGAGTAGATGAATGTCGATAATACCCTTAAGGCCGGGATGGAAAACCACCGGTCAGCCAGCCTGCCTGCCATCATATGATTAAAAAGCATAACTTTAGATACATTTTGAATTTTTATTCATACCTTTTTCTAACTACCATATGAAATCAAGAAATATACCGATATTATCAGCGGCGGTTTACGGTGCCTTCATAGCCCCGGTCAATCTGGTCCACTGTCAAATACCGGCGCCATCATTGAGGTGAATTTCGTTAATATGATTTAAGCGTGTTTCGGGTCGGCTCTGGCGAGCGGCAGGCGGTTTTGCTATAACAGCATCGGCCCGGCGCAAATATCTACAGGACCGGGAACAGGTTCAGAGTAAAATAGAGGCTCTTTATAGAAGGGGAGTAGAAGTGGCGGAAGCAGGCAATCAAAGCGCCAATGGCGCACCTCCGGAAAAGAAGTTCAACTACAACTCGGTTGCTTCCATCCTTTTTATTCTTCTCGGGGGCGCTCTTTTTCTATTGATCCCGCATCAAATCGAAAAGCCGTTTATCGTGCTCGCCACCAACCAGCAGGAACTGTCCGTTGAACTGTTCCCCCAGATTGTCGCCTCGGCATTTGTCGGGCTCGGCATCTGGTCCTTTTTCAAGAGTTTCAGCGTTGATGAACGCAACCAATTGATGGACCTGGACCGGGAAGCCGTCACCAACGTTTCCATCACGCTGGGGGCTATGGCCGCTTATGTGGTGTTGATGGTTAACTTGGGATTCGTCGTCGGAAGCGCCTGCCTGATCGCCTTTCTGGCGACCTTCTTCGGCAACCGGAACTACTATATGACGGCGATTGTCAGCATTGTCATCCCGGTGGCTGTTTTCTATGTCTTCACGGGGCTGCTGCAGACATCCCTGCCGCCGTTCCCGATCGATACCTTCCTGACCCCGTATTCCATCCTTTAAAAGGACCGGTTTGGGAACGGGTGCACAGCTTGAAACTAATTAACGACTAAACGTAAGGACCTATAAGAGAATGTGGGATTTCTTTATCGAAGGCATTGGGTTGGCTTTGCGGCTGGACACCTTCGCCATGATGAGCATCGGTTTGCTGCTCGGTATGTTTGTCGGCGCCCTGCCGGGGTTCACAACCGTGATGGCGATGGCCATCCTGCTGCCTTTGTCCTTCTTTGTGGAACCCCTGATCGGCATTCCCTTTCTCCTGGGCGTCTATAAGGGCGGTATCTACGGCGGCAGCATCCCGGCTATCCTGGTATCCATGCCGGGCACCGGGGCGGCGGTCGCCACCACCTTCGACGGGCCGGCCCTGACCAAGAAGGGTCACGGCCGCAAAGCCCTCGAGATCGCCCTCTTTGCCTCGGTCAGTGGTGACCTGACCAGTGATATCTTCACCATTATCTTCATCGGTCCGATTGCCATTATCGCCCTCATGATGGGGCCGCCGGAACTGGCCGCCATCCTGCTGCTCAGCCTGATCATTATTTCGGCAACCTCCAGCGGCGTTTTCGTCAAGGGCCTGTTGATGCTGGCCGTTGGTTTATTGTTTTCGTTGGTCGGCCAGGATCCGATCGGGGCGCTGTCGCGCTTTACCTTCGATATTTTCCAGATACGCGCCGGTATTCCCCTGTTGCCGATGCTGATCGGTGTCTTCGCCCTGCCGGAAATTTTCATCGGCATCGAAAAGAAGGCGTCGGGACTGATCAACAAAGACGCGCTTAATGTGCGCGGCGAACGCTTGACCTTTGCAGAATTCAAAAACAGTTTCCGGACCATAGTGCGCTCGACCATGATCGGCACTTCGATCGGCATGATCCCCGGTGTCGGCCAGGTGGTCGCTGCCTTCATGGGCTATGCCGCCGCCAAGAACGCCTCGTCGCACCCTGAAACATTCGGTAAAGGCGAACTGGAAGGCGTCGCCGCGGCGGAAGCCGCCAACAATGCCGTCAACGGGCCGACCCTGGTGCCGTTGCTGACGCTGGGTATTCCCGGCGACAACCTGACGGTGATCCTGGTCGGCGCCTTTATCGCCCAGGGCCTGCGCCCCGGACCGCAGTTGATGGAAGAACAGGGTGCCCTGGTCTTCGCCATCCTGGTGGCCATGGTGTGCGCCAACATCCTGTTCCTGTTTATCGGCTACTTCTGTATCCCGGTGTTCGCCAAGGTGGTGACCATCCGCAAGTCGATCCTGCTTCCCTTGACCCTGGTCTTTGCCTTTGCCGGTTCATGGGTGTTCCGGTCCGATCCCTTCGATCTGGCCGTTCTGGTTTTCTTCGGCGCCTTTGGCTATCTGGCCAAGAAACTGCATTTCGATGTGACGCCGATGGTCATGGGCTTCATCTTAGGACCGATCATGGAGTATTCGTTCGGCCAGACGGTGACCCTGGCGCAGGGCGATATGCTGGGATACATGTTTATTGAACGGCCGGTGACGGCGGGCATTTTTGCCTTAACGCCGTTTATTACATACTTTATGTGGCGGCGCAGTAAACGTATGCGCAAGCAATATGGAGTGGAGGAATAGTTGCCGTGTTGAGCGGATATCCAGAGAATTGCCTTGGATATTCCTTGACAGGGGGCTACCCCGGATGATGTGCTATATGCGATAATTCGGGGATATGGGCATCCTTTTCGATATTATTATCGATGTTCTCAGGGGGGGCCCTTTCGTTTGGAAACAAAGAAGAGGGGCTACACAATGAAGTTAGCTAAAACCACTAAAGTGCTTATGGGGGCCTTGGTCCTCGCAGCTCTCGGGATCACCAGCGTCAAAGCTGAATATCCTGAAAAACCGATTACCTTGATCCTGCCGGTTGGCGCCGGTGGCTCTCATGACCGCAACGCGCGTGTCTTCACCAGCACCATTCCGACCTATTTGAACGGTGCCATTATCGTCAAGCTGATGGGCGGCGCCAGCGGCCAGATCGGCACGGCGGCGGCAGCCAAGGCGAAGCCCGACGGCTACACCTTGCTGTTCACCCACAACTACTTCGATCAGTTGCAGCAGCACGTCAAAAAGCTGCCGTACAACACCAACAAGGATTTCGTCTCCATTGCTCAGTTGAACACCGGCGACGCCTCCTTGATCGTTCTCGCCAGCAGCCCGTACAAGACCCTTCAGGATCTGTTGGACGCCGCTAAAAAGAATCCCGGCAAGCTGAAATTCGCCCACAGTGGCGTTTGGGGCGCCGTGCATTCTCCGGCCGTCCAGTTGTTCCACGAAGCCGGCATCAAAGTTACCATGGTGCCGTATAAGGGTGGCGGACCGTCCATGCGTGGGTTCCTGGCCAAGGAAGCCGACTTCACCATGCAGTTCAAGTCGACCATCCTGGCCCAGGGCAACAAGGTCCGCGTGTTGGCCAGTTCCGGCGCCAAGGAATCCTTCCCGGGCGTCCCGACCTTTAAATCGTTGGGCTTCTCCGGCGGTATCGGCCTGATGCGCCGCATCATCATGGCTCCGGCAGGCACGCCTCCGGATCGTATTGCCAAAATTAAAATGGCTCTGACCAAGCTTCAGAAGGACAAAACCTACAAGCGCCTTCTGAAAGCCATCGGTGAAAACAGCGACTTCATCATCGGCGATAAGTATGAGCCGATGCGCGCCGAGCAGAGCAAAGCTTATAAAGCAATGGTTATGGGCCTGGCCGGCAAGTAACGGTCACCCCAACATCCATCCTGGTAATGGCATCTCCTTAACGGGAGATGCCATTACCTTTTGTGCTTCCGAGAGGTACTCTTTCTTCGGTGGCTGGCGATAAATAAAAAAATAACCGGCCCTGAAACAGTGGATTTTCCCGTCTGGGTGGCGTCTGTATATATTTTCGGGCGGTTAGAAAAATAGGGGAAAGATTGATGCAACAGATTGGAATGATCGGCCTCGGCGTCCTCGGTTCGGCCCTGGTGCCGTTCATGCTGGAAGCGGGCTATCCGGTCGTCGGCTTCGATGTCGATACCGGGAAAATGAAGGAATTCGCCGATCAGGGCATGAAGGCCGGCGGCTCGCCACAGGATGTCGCCGAACGGGCCGACATTATTTTCACCTGCCTGCCGACGGCGGAGTCCCTGTTCGAGGTCATCGGCGGCGTCGAGGGCATCGACAAGAGCGCCGGTAAAGACCAGATCATCGTCGAACTCAGCACCTTTGGCATTACCGATAAGGAAAAAGCCCGCGCCATCCTGGAAGCCGACGGCAAGTTGATGCTGGATTGCCCCTTGAGCGGCAACCGCATTATGGCCAAAGAGAAAAAACTCACCGCTTTCCTCAGCGGCGATGAGGAACTTTGCAAAAAGGTTGAACCGATCATCGCCTGTTTCACCGGCAAATATCATTACGTCGGCGATTTCGGCAACGGCATGAAGATGAAGTTCTGTAACAACATCCTCAATCTGGTGCACAACAGCGTCGCCGCTGAGGTCATGGTGCTGGGCATGAAGGCCGGCCTTGACCCCAAAACCATCCACGAAGTGATCAGCGGTTCCGGCGCTTCGTCGCGCATGTTCGAGGTGCGCGGCAAGCTGATGGCGGAAAACGACTACAAGAAAGAGGGCATGAATTTCTCCATCCCGCTGAAGGACTGCAAACTGATCACGGCCCATGCCGCCGAAAACTGCGTGCCGCTGCCGATCTATCAGGCCGCCTTGCAGCCTTATTACTCGGCCATCGCCCACGGCCACCATGACGAGGACCAGTCGGCCGTCTGTACGGCCATGGAACTGGCCGCCAACGTTAAGCGGAAGTAACGCCGGTCACTCCGCTTGGAACCAGCGTCCAGGCGACCGTCCGGGCGAAGGTTTTCCGGCCTGCCGACAGCCCTAAAGCCCATTCCGAAAACGCATAGCAGGCCTGCGCTTTTCACCCTTTTATTTA
>JADHTD010000212.1 GCA_016776525.1 Rhodospirillales bacterium | reverse complement strand
GCATGAAATCCTGCCAAATGGGATCGACGGGGATCTCATCGGCAAACGCGTGCAGGCCGCTCATGTGGATCAAGGCGTTGTTTTTGACCATTTCCGGATGGTCCGAGAAATCCGGAAAATTGGCGGCCAAGGCCTCGCAATAGCCAGGGTCCAGCGCCTCGGAGGTCGTCAGATAGTGAAACGGCTCTGAGTGAATGTGCTCGGGCCCGATGCGGTCAAGAATGCTGTTCATGGTTCCATTGCCATTCAAAACAGCACATCACCGGCCAGGTCTTGCGTCCGGTCAACGCCGCCGATCTCGGCGCCGAGGGCGGAGGCAATGGGTTCGGGCCGGATGATATCAAAGGTCATGGCGGCGATTGTAGACGCCTCTTCACCAAAGCGTGAAGGCCCTTTCCTCGAAATGATGGACGGATTCGTGATATATTGATGTGTTATGTCAAACAGACGCAAAAAAGGCCCTCTTTCGGGGTTGCTGGAAACGCTGCTTCGTCCCGACCACGATGACGAGGAAATGAAGGAACGCCTCGTCGTCATCGAAGCCGCCAACCAATTGCAAGTGGGCGAGTTCCAGCTATTGCAACTGGCCTACCGGGAATGGCACGGCGAAGACCTGCCCGAAGCCCTGGTGTCAAAAATTTTCACCGATTACATGCTGCGTAGCGAGGTTCCCCACTGGGCCAGGCATTATGCCCGCATGATCGTGTCCGGCTGCGAACATGGCGACATTGACATGAACGCTCATCGCTATCACCGCTATGACCATGATTACGGTTCCCCGCTGCGCTACCCGGTCAGGCGGTTCTGCCTTGCCGTCGCCAGCCTCATTGTGTTCCTGGGCGGCAGCATCCTTATCGCCAACATCGCCGCCGTAAACCCGGCGTCCATGTTCCCGCCCTATCTGGACGTCAACGACCTGCCCAAGCAGAAGTAGCCGGAGCCTTTCCGGGAAGCCTTGGCCAAAGGCTTCCAGACCGGTTGCTTAGGCCCCCCAACCGGGGTATTTTCCCCACCATGTTTGAAGGCGCCGGCGAACTTGAACCCTTGGTCAACCTGGTTTTCCTGATTGGAACCGGGGCCATCGCCTTGCATGGCATCAAATTCCGCGACGAAGAGGGTAATTCCGAATGGGTGCACCTGTTGTTCGGCTGCATCGCGGCGGTATTTTTCTTCGGCGTTCTATTTCAGGACGTCCTAGGCCTGGTCACCGTCTTTTAGGAAGCGGCTCATCCGGAGACCCCCTAGGCCTCGCCCAGCCCGGCCTCAGGGCTTGTATCGGCGCTGTTTGGCGTCTTCTTCCGGTTTGCGCATAAGCCGCTCGCTTTCCGGCAACTTCAGTTGCTTGAAGATGTATTTCGCCCGTTCCAGGATGCTCGACGGTTTATTGTCGTAATACAGAATTTGGTCAATAACGCCCGGGCCCTCGGCCATATCCATATCCAGGCGCGCCGATTCTATATAGTCCTTCAACGCCTCCTCATAACGCCCCTGGCGGTCCTTGAGGATGCCCCGGTTGCCGTAGGCCGCGGCCAACGCGCCGCGTCCTGTCGGGTCGTCCTTGGTCAGGCTTCTTTTTAGGTAATCGATCAGGTAGGTCAGCATACTTTCCGCTTCGGCGTCTTTCCCCAACGCCATCAACGCCACCGCCTGCCCGCTCAACGCACCCCGGTGATCGGGCTGGACTGCAAGAGCCTTGTCGAAGACCCGGATAGCTTCCTCATATTTTTCATCGGACAGAAGAATATCGCCCTGGCGAACCTCGTAATCGCCTTCGGTCTGTCCCTTGTAGTTGTCGATCATCATCCAGATGGAAAACATGACAAAGGTCGCCACCGCCATCAGGATGATGAAACGTTTCAGGATACGCGGATTGGAAAGCCCCATCATGGCGCAAAAATCCGGCCGACGTAGAACAGGGAAAACAAGAAGCTCAATAGCCCAGCGGTAAAGCCTGCACGTTTTAACAGCCGCGTCTTTTCGGTCTCGTCGATAGTGTCATCGCCGGCCTTTTTGATGGCCCGGCGAACGGTCATTACCCAGATCAGCTTCCTGACCGGAAAGAACAACGCCACCATCATAACGGCGGTCCACAGCCATTTGGCGTCGGGCGAAAAAAGAAATTCGGTCATACTTTAAGCGATCCCGCAAAAGGTTGGATAGGCCGTTAAAATACCCGCCTCATCCCAGGCAATAAAGCGGATTAAAATAAGCCGCCGCCCCGACAGGGAGCAAAAAACAAAAGGCGCGGAGCGGTGCTGGCCCCGACAAAGACAAAAAAAGGGGGAAGGTTCCAAAGAACCCTCCCCCGGTCTTTTTTGGTTGCTAGACGATCAGATGCCAGGTTTCTCCAGCGTCGTCTCGCCGGGGGTGTCGCCGATGTCATCAACCAGTGCCTCGACTTCCTTCTGAGGCAAGGTCGACATTTCCATCTTGTAGGCCAGGAACCACATCATTCCGCAACCTAACGCCCACCACAGGATCTGCCATGCCCAGATCGAGGGCATGCCGAAGGTCCATGCGGCGTAACCGGCATTCGGAGCACCGAAGATGTCGTTACCGATAACCGCGCCCGGGCCGATTCCGAAGAACATCCAAACCAGGACGATAATCCAGGCAATCGGCTTGAGGCCCTGCTTCGCAGCGGACAAGGTGGCATGTTCGCGCAGGAAGTTGTGATACTTCATGCGATGCGCCGTATCCGCATCGTTCTGGGTCATCGCGGAAACGACAATGCAGATTGACGCGTTGAACAGCATACCCCAACCGGCCGAATGCATGGTCAGCGGCCAACGGCCCCAAGCCAGATCAGTACCGAAAAGGCCGGCGATGGAAGCGCCGAACTTCTCGGTAAAGATAACCGCCAGGCAACCGGCGGCCAGGCCCAGCGTGGCGCCCTGACGGGTAATCCACGGGAACCAGCACACCGCGGCCAGCGACGGCCACATCTGGAACCCGAAGGCCACCGCCAGACCACCCAGCAGAACCAGGGCGTCAGCAGAGAAGGTCGCCACCAACAAGGCGGAACCGACGATAAAGGCAACGCCGAGGCGCCCGAACAGCTTCTGCGTAGTGTGATCAGCAGACGGATTGAGGTAGCGCTTGTACAGGTCACGGGTCAGCATGCCGCCGGCCGTGGACATGTACGCCGCGCCGGTCGACTGCATGGCCGCCAGCGCACAAACCGCCAACAGACCGATGAACCACGGCGCCGTGTCACTAATCAGATTGATGTAGTGCGGAACCAGACTGCCTTGCTTATTGGCGGTCAAATCCGGAAGCACGGAAGCAAGAGCTATTCCAGCCTTACCCACCGCAGGCGTGGCGCCGAGGAAGTGCGCGCCCATACCCTGAGCCGCGGTAAAGAAGAACAGGATCAGGCCGATGCCGAAGCTCGACGCCCAAACTTGTTGCGGCGCGAACGGAGAGGGATCTTTGTTGCCGAACGACCACATGGTGAACGCCGGGGCCGAATGGATGCCCATCAGCGCGAACATGTAGGTCAGCACCATGACGCCCGTCCACAGGCCGCCGACAGGCGTCTGTTTGCCGAGGCCGGCGGTGTATTGGATTACGCCGGGGATAGCCAGGTAGGCATTGTAATCACCGCCCCCTAAACCCTTGGTCGAGCCCCACTTGCCGATATCCGTGGCGCCGAGCTTGGCCATCGCCATGTTGAAGGCTTCCCAACCACCCATCTGGTCATAGGCTATAAAGCCGATGGCGACGATGCCGAACATCAGAAGCACGCATTGCAGTGTGTCCACGTAGGCCACGGCGCGTAGTCCGCCCGAGGCGACATAAATCAGCACCACGAGCGACAACATCCACATGCCGAAGGTTTTCGGCACCAGATTGTCGGTCAGCACCTGGAACAAAAAGCCCGATGCGCCAAGCTGCAATCCCAGATACGGGATCGAGAACAGCAAAGCCACACAGACCGTCAGGATGCGGATGGCGTCGCCCTGGAAATAATCCGCCAGCATTTCGCCCGGCGTCACATACCCGAAACGTTTGCCCAGCATCCACTGGCGCTTCAGGAACATAACTCCGGTAAACGGAATGGTAATGGCATAGAACGATGCATAGGCGTACTGGAACCCATCACGGTATATCAAACCCGGATGGCCCATGAAGGTCCAGCCCGAGAACGATGTCGCCGTGGCAGCCAAAACGAACACCCATAACGAAAGACGCCGGCCAGCGACAAAGTAATCACTGGCGCTTTTCGCCATTTGCGCGCATTTCCAGCCCCAATAGATACAGTAGGCCCAATAGATCACTACGAATATGAATAACCAGACTACTTTTGCACTCAAGATACTTCTCCCCTTATCTGTCCTAGTCTGTCGGTCCCTGCAAAACAACGCGGCCGAAACCGGGTCTATCAAAAGTCGCAAACCAAAGGGCTCCGCGGGACATCCCACGCAACCCCAGGATTAAGGCTAAAAAACAGTTTGGATGTTAACCCCCGGCCTTGACGGCCTATTATTCCCCGCATCGCGCACTAAAACGCCGCCGGCCCAAATCAACGGACCAACCCGGAATCCACTACCAGTGACAGGAGATATTTTCCCCAAAGACGGTCATGCTTCCCCGCGTCTTATTGCGCTTACTTTTAGCCCTTGCTTCCTCCGATCCACAAGAACCGAATCTCACCGAATCAGAGTTGGAACCTACATACCATATTTGGCGGCAAACACACAACAATCCTTAGTTCAGCCCGTTATAAACTACCCATTCGAAATCAAGAAAAAACCGAACGGGCCAGGCTCAAAGAACGAAAGCAATACAATTGTTCGCAAGTGCACAATACTTGATCCATGCCCAGCTTAAGTATTTGAAGACATTTTACCAGTACCTTTCAGGGCATATCGGTTACAGTTAACCAAGGGCTGGCATTTGCCGCGTTAATGTTTTTTCGGTGTTTTTTGTTCGCATGTGCAAATGTTTTTTTATTCACAAAGAATTGAATTACCCTTTATTCACAAAATAACAGGGCATTGAGACCTCCCATGGAATCGCGAATCGCCATTTTCCGCAAATTGGTCCGCGACTGCATG
>JADHTD010000211.1 GCA_016776525.1 Rhodospirillales bacterium | reverse complement strand
CGGAGGGGCGGCCCGGCCGCTGAAGGTTCCCCGTTGGGGAGGCTGTTCCCGTTGGGGAGCTGGGACGCAGGGGAACCTTCGGGTATGGGTCAACAGCGCTTATTTAGTCACCCGGCGGTGCTGTCCGGTTTTGCGGTCGACTTCGACCTTCCAGACCAGCGAGTCATCGACGGTGACGATCTCGGCGATGATTTTGTTGTCGTCGGCTTCCGTGACCTTGCCGACCTTGAGGCGGTCGTTGCCGCGCCAGGCCAGGCGGCCTTCGATGAATTCCTTGACGGCGTCGGCGGTCAGTTCCTTATCCAGTTGGGGCGCGTTAAAGCCCTGGCCGCGGCCTTGTCCCATGCCGCGTTTGCCGTGGCCGCGCATGCCGTAGCCCTGGCCGTAACCGGCCTTGCCGGCGCGCGTGCAGGGGCCGTTACCCGGTCCGCTACCCATCATCGGGCCGTTGCCATAACCCTGGCCCTTGGGGCCGAAGGCATGGCCGGGGGCGGTGAAAGCCAATGCCGTGCCAAGCGCGACAACGGCGGCGGCGGTGCTGAGCAGTACTGTTTTGCGTTTCATGGTTTTGGTCTCCGTATTTGAGGTTAGGGGCGTCTCAATACGCCGAATTCAACTGAGGCCATTAAAGGCCCCGTCTGTAACCCCCGTGTGTCCGCCAAACCGATATTTTGTAACCGTTTGTAACAGGGCGGCACGGGGTAACAGTCTGTTACCAAGAAACTGTCCGCGACCGGGGTTTGCGCGCTATAGTCCCTGCATGAACACCGCGCCGCACATACTGATCGTCGACGATGACCGGGAAATCCGCGACCTGCTGAGCCGCTTCCTGGTCAAGCATGCCCTGCGGGTGACCACTGCCGCCGACGGCCGTGAGATGCAGAAGGTGCTGGAAACCAGCCGCATCGACCTTATCGTGCTCGACCTGATGCTGCCCGGCGACGACGGCCTGACTCTGTGCCGCAACCTGCGGGCCGGCTCCGAGTTGCCGGTGATCATGCTGACCGCCATGGGCGAGGAAACTGACCGCATCATCGGCCTGGAGATGGGGGCCGACGATTACCTGGCCAAACCCTTCAATCCCCGCGAATTGCTGGCCCGCATCAAGGCCGTGCTGCGCCGCGCCGAGACGGCCGGGGTCAAACCCCTGGGAGAAGACTTCGAGGTGCTGGATTTCGAGGGCTGGTCGCTGAGCCTGGACAAGCGGGAACTGCATGACCCGGACGGCACCCTGGTGCCGCTGTCGGGCGGTGAATACGAACTGCTGGCTGTCTTCGTGACCCATCCGGGCCGCGTGCTGAGCCGCGATCAGTTGCTGGACCTGGCACGGGGCCGTGATGCCCAGCCCTTCGACCGCAGCATCGACGTGCAGGTCAGCCGCCTGCGCAAGAAGATCGAGGCCGACCCCAAAAGCCCCGCCTTCATCAAGACCATCCGCAGCGGCGGCTACATGTTTACCCCGGCCGTCCGCCAGAAACGGGAAGACGCCCCATGAGGCTATGGCCGCAATCGCTGATCGGGCGGGTGCTGGTGGTTTTGCTGGTGGCGCTGCTGGTGTCCAACGCCATCGGCTTTTTCCTGTTTTCCGACGAACGGCGCACGGCGGTGGCGCAGGCCGGGTACGGACGCCTGGCGGAACGCATCGCCGCCATCGCCGAACAGGTTGAACAGACGCCGGAAGAGGACCGGCGCCAACTGATGCGCAGCTTCCGGGGACCCGGCTTCCGCGTCAACTGGTCGCCTTTCAGCACCCTGGACGATGACGAGCATTCCCACGGTTGGCAGGCGCGCCTGTTCCGCACGGCACTGGGCGTCTATGTGGGTCCGGCGGCAGCCGAACGCACCCTTATCGACTTTACCGACGATTGGGAAGGTTTCGGCGGCCGGGACGGCGGCAGGGGCATGGGCCGCATGGGCCGCATGATGCGCGGCGACGATGACGACGATGACGACGACGACGACCGTTACCGCCGCTTCAAACGCCATTGGGACGATGTTGACGTGATCCTCGTTTCCCTGCCGTTGCAGGACGGCTCCTGGCTCAACGTGGCGGCGCCGCAGCCCCGCCACCGGCCTTTCGGCGGCCCGCCCTTCATCGGCGGCTTCTTTTTCCTCACCGTTATTATCCTGCTGCTGACCGTTTGGGCGGTGCGCCGCTCGGCCCGGCCCTTGGGCAAGTTTACGCGGGCCGCCGAACAACTGGGCCTGGACGTCAACGCGCCGCCGATGGACGAACACGGCCCCCGCGAGGTGCGCCGTGCCGCCGCTTCCTTTAACCAGATGCAGCGCCGCATCCGCAGGTTTATCAATGACCGCACGCAGATGCTGGCGGCCATCTCCCACGATCTCAGGACGCCGATAACGCGGCTTAGGCTGCGCGCCGAATTCGTCGAGGATGAGGAACAACGCAACAAGATGCTGGCCGACCTGGAACAGATGGAGGAAATGATCGCCGCCACCCTGGCTTTCGCCCGCGACGACGCGGCCAGCGAGGCCCGCCAGCCGGTCGATTTAGCGGTGCTGTTGCAGGGATTGTGTGACGACGCAACCGACGCCGGCAAGGAAGCTTCCTATCAGGGACCGGACCGGCAGGCCTTCAACGGCCGCCCGGTCGGCCTGCGCCGCCTGTTCGGCAACCTCATCGACAATGCCGTTAAATACGGCAGCCGGGCCGCCGTTACCCTCAATGCCGAAGCGGAGGCATTGACCGTTACCGTCGACGACGACGGGCCGGGCATTGCCGAGCATCTACAGGAAAAAGTTTTTTCACCGTTCACCCGGATCGAAGGGTCGCGCAGCCGCGAAACTGGCGGCGTCGGACTGGGCCTCGCCGTGGTGCGCTCCATTGCCCGGGCCCACGGCGGCGAAGCCAGCCTGGAAAACCGCCCCGAAGGAGGGCTACGGGTTCGCGTCACTTTGCCGGTTTCCGCTTAACCTTTTATCCGGCTAAATTGATTGCTCCCCGGCCGAGCGGTGGCAAAGCCGCTGTGGGTAGGCCATTGATCCCCTATACATAAGGATATCTTCCCGAACGCCGGGCGATTGTGCTACTAATAACAAGCCTCTAGAGGGCTTTTCAGGAACGGGAAACAGGCCTGACCGCATGACCCCGATACGTCTACGGGACCGGCTATTCTTCAAGCAGGCGAGGACCGCCGTCCTCGTCGCCTTCGGGCTCGGCCTCGCTCTCAGCCTTTTTCAGATCGCCGCCGATGTGATCCGTGAAAATGAGCGGATAGATCAAAGCGTTTTACATTCCCTGGAGACGGTCAAGGATTCGGCGGCCGAAGCCGCCTTTGAGGTAAACGCCAAGCTGGCCCGGAAAGTCGCCAGGGGCCTGTTTGGCACCGACTTTCTCAATAAGGTCATCATCAAAGACGATTTCGGCAATATCCTAGCCCACATTGAACGGCCCCTGACCACCGGCTACCTGGATTGGCTGGCGGCTATAGCCTTTCAGAAAAACCGCATTCATCAGGTGCCCCTGTTTGTGCGGGATGAAAAAATTCGGGTCGGAACCTTGATTGTCGGGATAGACAGTTATCTCAGCGCCGCCAGTTTCTTCGAACGCTCATCGCTGATAGTAGTCTCCGGCATCGTCCGCAATTTGTTGCTGGCGGGTATCCTGGCCTTTCTCTTTTATCTGTCTTTGGCGAAACCGTTTTTGGCGACGATCCACGAACTGGGAGAGGTCCGCCCCGAACGGCCTGACAAGAATCTTCTGCCCATTCCCGACGGCCATCAGCGAGACGAACTCGGCCAGTTGATCACCACCCTCAATTCCTTCCTGGTATCCCTCGGGCGCAACCTGGAAGGACGCGAACAGGCGGAACAGGCCCTGCGGGACAGCGAACGCAAATACCGCGGCCTCATGGAACAGGCCTCGGACGGTATCGTCATCTACGACTTCGAGGGTGACATCCAGGACGTTAATTCGGCGCTTTGCAGCATGCTCGGATATACGGAAACGGAACTACAGAACATTAATTTTCGGGAAATCGTCTCTCCCCAGGACCAGGCCGAAACACCCCTGAATTTTGAAGAATTACGCGACGGACGGCGGTTACTCCGGGAACGCCAGTTTGTACGCAAGGACGGCTCCTTCGTTCACGGCGAGGTCAGCGCCAAGATGATGGAGGACGGTGACCTGCAGGCCATCGTCCGCGACATTAGCGGCAGGCTGGAAGCGGAGAATTCAAAGAAGGAAATCGAGAACCGCTTTATCACCTTTATCGATAATTCGCCTTACGGCGTCTACCTGAAGGACCTGAAAGGCCGCTTCGTTATCGTCAATAAGACCTTTGCCGAATGGCGGGGCATTGGTGTGGATGAAATTGTCGGACTGACCGGTTTTGATATCCACCCGGCCGAACTGGCCGAACAATTTACAAACCATGACCGGGAAGTCCTGAATAGCAACGAAACCGTCACCAAAATGACAAAATCCCTGTTTAGTGACGGCCAGGAACATGACCTGATGGACATTAAATTCCCGGTCAAGGGGATTGACGGAAAGCCTCTCTACATCGGCGGCATCAATATCGATGTCAGCAATCTCATTCAGGTCCAGCAGGATTTGAAGGAACGGGAGGAAGACATCCGTTTGTTGCTGTCTTCAACCGCCGAGGCCATTTATGGTATTGACCTGAATGGCGTCTGCACCTTCTGCAACAAAGCAACCCTTGGATTTTTGGGTTACGACCACGA
Source organism: Rhodospirillales bacterium (assembly GCA_016776525.1). Taxonomy (GTDB): domain Bacteria; phylum Pseudomonadota; class Alphaproteobacteria; order Rhodospirillales; family JADHTD01; genus JADHTD01. The sequence continues at coordinate 377 of JADHTD010000211.1, read as the reverse complement.
AGAACAGTTGCTGGGTAAGCATATGCATTCCCTGATGCATCATATGCGCAAGGATGGATCGGTTTATCCGGCGGAAGAATGCCGTATTTATGATTCGATCCGCCACGGATCCGGCATCCATGTTGATGACGAGGTTCTTTGGCGCAGGGATGGGACCTCGTTCCCGGCCGAGTACTGGTCCTATCCGATCAAAAGAAACGGCGAGATCACCGGCTCGGTCGTCACCTTTCTCGATATAACCGACCGCGTCCATGCCGAGGAAGCCTTGCTCCAGGTTCAGAAAATGGAAGCCATCGGCAACCTGACCGGCGGCATCGCCCACGATTTCAACAACCTGTTGTTCGTCATCACCAGTAAACTGGAAGTGCTGAAGGCGA
>JADHTD010000210.1 GCA_016776525.1 Rhodospirillales bacterium | reverse complement strand
AAAAAAGCCAAGGGCTAGAGCTCTCTTCAATACCTCTGCCTGTCCTTGACAGCCTTGGGCGTTGCGTTATCAATTTCCTTCAAGCAATGATCCATAAACGGAGTACCCGTTCACCATGTCGCGTGCATTCGTATTCCCCGGCCAGGGATCCCAAGCCGTCGGCATGGGCAAGGATCTGGCCGAAGCTTTCGCCCCGGCCCGCCTTGTTTTTGAAGAGGTCGATGAGGCCCTGAAGCAAAACCTGTCCCGGCTCATGTTTGACGGCCCGGATGAAGCCCTCACCTTGACCGAGAACGCCCAACCGGCCCTGATGGCGGTCAGCCTTGCCGTCATGGCCGTACTGCGGGAGGAAGGCGGCGTCACGGTCGGCGATGCCTGCCGTTTCGTTGCCGGTCATTCCCTCGGTGAATATTCGGCGTTGGCGGCGGCTGGAACTTTTTCGGTGGCGGATACGGCCCGGCTTTTGAAAATCCGCGGCCAGGCCATGCAGAAAGCGGTGCCGGTCGGCGAGGGCGCCATGGCGGCGCTGCTGGGCCTTAACCTGGAGGATGCCGCCGCCGTCACGGAAGAGGCCGCCCAGGGGGAAATCTGTACCACCGCCAACGACAATGCCCCCGGCCAGGTGGTGGTCAGCGGCGCCAAGGCCGCCGTTGAGCGGGCCATCGAAATCGCTTCCGGGCGGGGAGCCCGGCGGGCCGTGCTGTTGCCGGTCAGCGCCCCTTTCCATTGCGCCCTGATGGCGCCGGCCGCCGACATTATGGCCGATGCCCTCAGCGAGGTCAGGTTGGCCGCCCCGGCGGTTCCCGTCATCGCCAATGTGGTGGCGGCGCCGGTCGGCGATCCGATTGAGATCCACAGCCTGCTGATCGAACAGGTCACCGGCATGGTCCGCTGGCGGGAAGGGGTTCTCAGGATGAAAGAGGAAGGCGTCGATACCCTGGTTGAATTGGGCACCGGCAAAGTGCTGACCGGGCTGACCCGGCGAATCGACAAGGAACTCACCGGCGTTGCGGTCAACACGCCGGACGACATTGAGCAGTTTTTGAAAACCGTCTGATTGTTAAATGCCGTCTGATAGAGGGCGCGGAGGAGACTTGAGACCATGTTTGATTTAAGCGGCAAAACAGCCCTGGTTACCGGCGCTTCGGGCGGTATCGGCGGCGCCATCGCCAAGGCCCTGCATGCCCAGGGCGCGGTTGTCGGCCTTTCCGGAACCCGCGAGGACGCCTTGGCGGAACTGGCCGGCGATTTGGGCGAGCGGGCGCATGTGCTGCCGGCCAACCTATCGGAGCCGGAAGCGCCGGCGGTCTTGGCCGAAAACGCGCTGGCCACCATGGGATCGGTGGATATCCTCGTCAACAATGCCGGACTGACCCGGGACGGCCTGGCCGTGCGGATGTCGGACCAGGACTGGCAGTCGGTCATGCACGTCAATATGGGGGCTGCCTTCCGCCTCACCCGGAACTGCCTCAAGGGCATGATGAAAAGCCGCTGGGGACGGGTCATTTCCGTCTCCTCGGTGGTCGGCGTCACCGGCAACGCCGGTCAGGCCAACTATGCGGCGTCGAAAGCGGCCCTCATCGGCATGAGCAAATCAATCGCCCAGGAAGTCGCTTCCCGGGGCATTACCCTTAACTGCATCGCGCCGGGCTTTATCCAGACGGCGATGACCGACGCCCTGCCGGAAAAGCAGCAGGAATCCCTGTTGGCGTCGATTCCCAGCGGCCGCTTGGGTTCGGTCGAAGACATTGCCGTCGCCGCCGTCTATCTGGCCAGCGAGGAAGCCGCCTACGTGACCGGCCAGACCCTGCACGTCAACGGCGGCATGGTGATGATTTAGGCAAAGCCGCCCGAACCGCCGCCTATCGGCGGGCATAGGCCGCGGAACGGGTCATTCCGGGTGTTGCCGGGTGTTGTTTCTGACCGCTGGCCATCCTCAAAAAAGTGTGTTAGGAAACGGTGCCTTTGCCGAAATCCTTTGGTCCTTTAGGGGGTCCCGGGGTAAAACGGTGTAAGTTTTTGATCCGTAAATCACGTTTTAATCGAGGGAATTAACAATGAGTGATGTCGCCGATCGGGTGAAAAAAATCGTCATTGAACATCTTGGTGTCGATGAGTTGAAAGTTTCTGATAACGCCAGTTTCATTGACGATCTTGGCGCCGATAGCCTTGATACCGTTGAACTCGTCATGGCTTTCGAGGAAGAGTTCGGATGCGAAATTCCGGACGATGCCGCCGAAAAAATCCTGACCATTAAGGACGCCGTCGATTTTATCGACTCGCAGGCTTCTTAAATCACCAGACCGACTGAAGGGCGGCTGCGCTCAGCCGCTTCCTTCATCGCCTTGTTTCCGATTTTCTGGGCAAGACCGTAGAGAAATATCATGAGACGTGTTGTCGTCACTGGAATAGGTCTCGTCTCTCCGCTTGCGAGCGGGGTTGATCTGACGTGGGAACGGCTGATCAAAGCCGAATCCGGGATCAACAAGATCGAGTCCTTCGACGTTTCCGACCTGCCGGCGAAGATTGCCGGACAAGTGCCGACCGGTGAGGGCGGCAACGGCTTGTTCAACCCCGATGATTTCGCGACGCCCAAGGATCAACGCCGGATGGATGCTTTCATCATCTACGGCCTGGCGGCGGCGCAAATGGCGGTTGAGGATTCCGGCTGGATGCCGGAAGACGACGAGTCCCAGGAAATGACCGGTGTGCTGATCGGTTCCGGCATCGGCGGCCTGCCGGAAATCTCAAAAGGCGCCCTGACCATTGAGAACGAAAAGGTCCGCCGCCTCAGTCCTTTCTTTATTCCCGCCAGCCTGATCAACCTGGTCTCCGGGCAGGTCTCCATGAAGTACGGTTTCAAAGGCCCCAACCATGCCGTCGTCACGGCGTGTTCAACCGGCGCCCACGCCATTGGCGATGCGGCCCGCATCATCATGTGGGAAGACGCCGATGTGATGGTCGCCGGCGGCACCGAGGCCGCTTGCTGCCGCTTGGGCATGGCCGGGTTTTCCCAGTCCAAGGCCTTGTCGACCAATTTCAACGAGACCCCGGAAAAGGCTTCGCGGCCCTGGGACAAGGACCGCGACGGTTTCGTTATGGGCGAAGGCGCCGGTATCGTCGTCCTGGAAGAACTGGAACATGCCAAGAAACGCGGCGCCAAGATTTATGCCGAGGTTGTCGGCTACGGCATGTCGGGCGACGCCTATCACATCACCGCCCCGGCGCCGGACGGCAACGGCGGTTTCCGGTCCATGCGGGCGGCCTTGAAGCGGGCCGGCATGAACCCGGAAGACATCGATTACATCAATGCCCACGGCACCTCGACGCCGCTTGGCGACGAAATTGAACTGGGGGCCATCAAGCGCCTGTTCGGCGACGCCGCCTACAAGCTGTCCATGTCGTCGACGAAATCGGCCATCGGCCACCTGTTGGGCGCCGCCGGCGCCGTCGAATCGATTTTCTCGATCCTGGCCATCCGCGACGGTGTGGTGCCGCCGACCCTAAACCTGGAAAATCCCTCCGACGGTTGCGACATCGACCTGGTGCCGCTCCAGGCCAAGCAACGCCCGGTGCAGGCGGTGCTGTCGAATTCCTTCGGTTTCGGCGGAACCAACGCTTCCCTGGTCTTCAAAAGCTATTCCTAGAAAAGCGAATCGGGGTAAGGTGGCGATATGAGCCGCCTTGCCTTCCGCCTGTTTCTTTTCCTCTTGCTGGTCGCCGTGCTGGCCACCGGCGTCGTCGTCTGGGGGCTTGGTGAATTCAAGCGGCCGGGGCCCCTAGCGGCGGAAAAGACCCTGGTCATTCCCCGCGGCACCGGTGTCGAAGGCATTGCCGGCCTGCTGCATGAAGCCGGGGTGCTGTCCGGGCCGCTGGTCTTCCGCATCGGGGCCCGCCTGAGCGGCGCCGACACCGGCCTGCGGGCCGGGGAATACGTCATTCCGGCCCGCATCAGCCCGCAACAGGTGATCGCCCTGTTGCAGAGCGGCAAGACCGTGGTCCGCCGCCTGACCGTTGCCGAAGGGTTGACCACGGCGCAGGTCATAAGCCAGTTGAATGCGACGGAAGGCCTCCAGGGGATGGCCGTCCCGGGCGGCGACGGCGCCTTGGACGAAGGCGGCCTGTTGCCGGAAACCTACCACTTTTCCTACGGCGACAAGCGCTCGGAGATTTTGTCGCGCATGCACAAGGGCCAGCGCGAAACCCTTGCCGCCTTGTGGGCCAACCGGGCCGGCGGCCTGCCTTTCAAAACACCGGATGAAGCCCTGGTGCTGGCCTCCATCGTCGAGAAGGAAACGGCCCTGGCTTCCGAACGCGGCATCATTGCCGCCGTTTTCATCAACCGCCTCAACCGGGGCATGCGCCTGCAATCGGACCCGACCGTGGTTTACGGCCTGACCGGCGGCCGGGGACCGCTTTCCCGGCCCCTGACCCGCGTCGACCTGAAACGGCCGACGGCGTTCAACACCTACCTGATCGACAGGCTGCCGCCGACGCCGATCTGCAATCCGGGCCGGGCCTCGCTGGCCGCCGTCCTCAACCCGGCCAATTCCGACGCCCTTTATTTCGTCGCCGACGGTTCCGGCGGCCATGTCTTCGCCCGCACGCTGGCCGAACACAACCGCAACGTCGCCAACTGGCGGCGTTTCCAGCGCCAGCAGCGCAATAAAAATTAAGAGAATGTCTCCGGCAGCCTGCCTGCCGGGGTGTGGTTGTTGTTTGTCTCGTCCGGGTCACGAACAATTATTGCAAGGCCCTCATTATTTGCCTACAAATTAATCATATACATTATTAAGATTAAAAATTAGGCATTTATAGAGGCTTCCTCTCTGTCTAGACTCCCGAAAAATAAAGACAATCCATTGTTATATAAACGATATTTTAGAAATTACCAAACTGGCATTGTAATTGCTATTAAAGGGGTAACTTCGTGATTTTGAGACTAAAAAGCTTACTGAAAAGGCGGTTATGAGAGTTTTGCTGGTGACGGATACCAAGGAATGGGCGGAAGATTTCAAGACCATGGGCACGAGTGACGTAAATCTTGAAATCCTTGCTGTTGCCAAACCGGATGATTTTTCGGCATCCCGGACCCGCGCCGTCGAACCCGATATCGTGGTCATTAAAACAGC
>JADHTD010000209.1 GCA_016776525.1 Rhodospirillales bacterium | reverse complement strand
CAGGGCCGCCGTCAGCACATCTTCGGATTCCATTTCATCCCAGCCGGCCGTCATGGCGACGATCCGGGCCATTGGAAAGCGTTTCCTGAGAAGGCCGATGCCTTCTATCCCCCCCATGCCGGGCATGAAAATATCCGTGACAATAACGGCCACATCGGGGGTAACGGGGACTTTCAGGGCGTCTTCAATCGTAAAGCTGATGATCGGCTGATATTTAAATTCGGAAAGGAGTCCGGAAACCAACTGGGCCATGGCTTTACTGTCGTCGATGATGATGGCTTTACGCATCAGGAATCCAATTTGTTTTGTGCTTACCTGTTGATATGGGGAAAGCCGCCGCAGGATCAATCTACTTTTTTTAACCTTCTGCGATTATTTCGGACTCGACCCCGGTTCTTTGCTGGAGCTTGACCCCTACCCAACGGAACCGGGGATACCGAAGACCGGTACGGGCTGAGGCAAGGGCGACCGCCCGCCGCGAACCGTTTCGCGGAGCCAAGGGCACGGCCCGCCCGGCGATTGAGGGAGCTGTAAAACCAAAGTCTTCAACCGTTACCCAAAAGGATATCTTTGGCCCGGTTGATCTTGGCCGCCAGATAAGTGGAGCCGCCATGATCCGGATGCAGGCCGGCGATCAGGCGGCGGTGAGCCTCCTTGATATCCTCGTCGCTGGCGCCGGGTTCCAACCCCAGAACCTGGAAAGCTTCGTCGCGGGACATGGCATCGCCCGCCGCCTGCCCGCCGCTTTCGGCCTGGGCTTGGTCGCGCCAGCCGTCATGGGCCCGGTCGAGGTAGGCTTCCAGCACCTGTGCCGAGGGCTGGTCTTCGGTCCAGCAGGTCTGCAATAGGGAGATCAGGTCATGCAGGCTGAGGTCCTCGACCCGGTCCCCGGCATAAGCCCCTTCCAGCACCCGGCCGCTCATGGCGCCGCTGTCGTGATCCAGCGTCATTTTGATAAAGCGCGTTTCCACGTCCGAGGTCTTGCCGGTGGCGCCGCCCTGTCCCGAGGCCGCCGCCGCCATGCGCGAGAAATTCTTCGCCGCCCGCGCCGCCGAGCGCAGCCGCATGAACCAGGGAAAGAGCGCCGGGATTCCCATCAGCGCCCAGGTCAACCGCCCGGTCAGCAGGAAGAACAACAGCACCGAGACAACAATGCTGAAACCGAGCCATTTGATAACCCGGAGAACCTGTTTCGGTTCCGCCGATATATACCAGCGCCCGACCAGGATAAAGCCGATCAACAGGGCGAAGCCAAGCAACAGATAGGGCATGGTTTATTTACCCTTCACTTGATGGACCAGTTTGAGGACTTCGCCGCCGCGTTTCTTGGCCATGTCTTCCAGCGCCGGACGTCCCCCGGCGGCAAAGACAGCGACAGCGCTGAGCAGGTCTTTCAGCACATGGGCGCTGGAAGAATCGAAGCGGCAGCAGGCGCCGTTGGTCAGTTTGGCGATTTGCTTGAAGGCAAACTCGGCGATCGGGTCGTCGCCTTCGTGGAAAATAAAGACCGGTACGCCGAGAATGCCCAATTCGCCGGCGATGACACCCAGCTTATCAACGTCTTCTTCGACACAATCACCGACGAAGACCAGGGCGTTGATCTTCTCTTTCTTGTGCTCGTTGACGGCATGCTGCAGGACCTTGCCGATCTGGGTTTCCCCGGCCAGGCAGAAAACCGAGGTCATGCGTTTCAACAGGTCATCGGACTGGGTGGTCCAGGGACTGGCCTTGAATTCCCCGAAGCCGCGGTAGAAAGCCAACTGGACTTCCAACCCGCCCAAAGCCGCCGTTTCCGAAAACATTTCAGCTTGAATATGCGAGGCCCGGTCCCAGGTCGGCTCGCGGCTGGCCGTGGCGTCCAGGGCGAACAGCAGGCGGCCCCGCCTACCCGGCGCTTTGTTGACCGGTGTTGCCGCCACCTTGTCGAGGAACGCCTGCACGTCGCCCGCCGGGGGTTTCTTGCTCGGCACCTTGCCGTTGTTGCTGCCCATGACCTATCCGACCTCACCGTTAACCGGTTGCAATGTAGCATCCGAATTCTGCCGGACCCCATCCATTCTAACAGCTTCGACCAGGGTGCGAACCTCCTGACGGGCGGTTATGTGCGATAAATTCAACGAGGAGCCGTCCTCAACCTCGCGCATATCCATCATGGTCAGGCCCTTGGGGAACAATTCCCGGTAGACGACCCGTTCGCCGAAACCGGGCACGGTGCGGAAACCGATGCGCTTGGAAAGTTCGCCAAGCAGGCGTTCCATCTGGCGTTTACTGCGGGCATCCAGGTGGCTGAGGCGGTTGCGCATGACAATCCAGTCGATGGAACCGCCATTGGCTGCCGCCTTTTGCTTCTTCTGCTGCCAGATCATTTCGGCGTAATGGCTGGGGCGGATAATCTGCATGTTCTGGCCGTCGACCCGGGCCAATACATCGAGATCGACAAAACTGTCGTTCAGGGGCGTGATCAGAGTATCGGCCAGGGAATGGCCCAATTGCGACAGCGGCGTGTCGTGGCCGGGGGTGTCGATGACGATGAAATCAAAGACCCGTTTCGCCCATTCATAGATTTCAGCCAGGCGGTCGGCCTCCGCTTCTTCCGGGGTGAACTGGTAGTGTTCCGGAATCGGCAGGGGCATGTTGCGTTGGCGGGCGAATTCCGAGCGGTTGTCGATATAGCGGCTGAGGGTTCCCTGGCGGATATCGAGGTCGATGCTGGCCACCGTGCGGCCCAGGCGCAGTAGGCAGACGATCAGGTGCATGGCGGTGGTCGATTTACCACTGCCGCCCTTCTCATTGCCGACAACGATGACGTGGGATCGCTGCATTACTCTATCCGCCCGGTGAAAGTTCGAATCGGGCTGACTCTACCCCCCGTACAGGTGGGGGGCAAATACCTGAGCAAAAGCTCTATTTAAATTTCCTCAAGCGCCGGACAGAGTTTTTTTGGAACTCGCCCCCCACCGGCTGGGGGTCAAGCTCTTTCAGCTTATCCCAGGTGCGATTGGGTTGGGGTCGAGTCCGGGATAAATCAATTAGTATTTATTTTTCCTTTCGGGTGAAAGGCATGGAAGACGAAGGCAAAGGTGACGTCGTGCACCACATCTTCTTTTTTGCCGTCCTTGGTGCGCTGGACGATGATGTTGCCGACATCCTTGCCCTCGCTGATCTCGGAACTGTCGAGGGCTGAATTGAGCCCCTTCTCCCAGCGGATTTCCAGGCCGCCGGTACGGATCGGCCCCTTGTCGCGGATCAGCGGCAGGCTCCAGGCCTGTTTGCCGACGGCGACGACCCGGACCATCGGGTTGATGCCTTTCGGCATTTCCCCCTGGAAGAACGGATAAGGGCCGGAACGGCTGTCGTACCGCGCATAGGGATTGGTGCCGTAACGGCGCATGAAGCTGTTATTGGGGACCAGAACCTTGCCCTTGGGGTATTGAGCCTTGTAACGGGAGAAGGATTCCTGGCGCGACGGCAGCATCTTCAACATCTTGCCGGTCATCTTGCCGACGATACCCTCGCCCAGGAACTGCTGCCACCAGCTTTCTGTCTGCCGGTCGTACATGACCAGGTCGGAATTGCGCAGCTTGCCGGTGGTGCCGAAGTCCAGCACCAGGCCGTCCAACCGGCGGTCGAAGACGATGGAGGAATTGCACAGCGGGCAATAGGTGACGGTCACCGGCACGCCGCCAAGGGTGTCGTTGACGATTTCATGCCACATCAGGATACGCAGCGGATAGGCCTTGGCCTCGCCGTTGATTTCAAAGCTGATGACCGGCTCGTTGGGGCCCAAATCCTTATCGTCCTTGGCGTCGATGAATTTCGGTTTGTCGATGGAGGGAATGCCGTCCTTGGGCGGGCCGCCGGAGAGAATTTCGCTGTAGTCGATGGATTTCTTGGAAAAATCCGTCTTCGGCCAGGCCGCCGCCCACAGCATCGGGTTGGCCTTGGCCGTTGCCGCAAACAACAGCACGGCGGCGAATACGGCCAGGACGGCCAATAAGGCCGGGATCGGGTCGAGGGTGTGGCTCCTGACGCGGCTTGCAATACGGGTTTGGTCGGTCATTCTGGGCATGGGTTTCACCTTGTTTTCCTAGCCTCCAGACTGACCGAGGGCGGCGCAACGGGCAATTCAACAGGAATCACGTTTCAGTGAGGGTCAGCGGCGGCCCTTTTCCGCCCCCGCCCTCCCATCCCTTGACCGTTAGGCGGGCAATGCGCAGACTCCGCCGGAAGCAAGCAACGGGTGGACAACCCTATGACGGAAAAAATTGAGTGCATCGTGGTCGGCGCCGGAGCCGTCGGCTTGGCCTGCGCCCGCGCCCTGGCCCGCAGCGGACGGGATGTTATCGTCCTGGAAAGCGCCGATGCCATCGGTACCGGCACCAGTTCGCGCAATTCGGAAGTTATCCACGCCGGTATCTATTACCCGACCGGCAGCCTCAAAGCCCGGCTCTGCGTCAGCGGCAAACGGATGCTCTATGATTTCTGCGCCGCCGCCGGGGTCGGCCACAGGCGCTACGGCAAGCTGATCGTCGCCACCAACGATACACAAACCGAGTCCCTGAGCGGTATCCGCCAACAGGCGGAGGCCAACGGCGTTCATGACCTGCAATGGATCGAAGGTCCGGCGCTGCACAAGATGGAACCGGCCCTGAAGGCGACGGTGGCCCTGTTGTCGCCGTCCACCGGCGTCATCGATTCCCACGGCCTGATGCTGGCTTATCAGGGACAGGCCGAGGAAGCCGGCGCCATAATCGCCTTCAAGAGTCCGGTGATCGGCGGCGCCGTCGAAGACGGCGGTATCCGGCTGCGGGTCGGCGGTGATGAACCGATGGACCTGTCCTGCCGTCTGCTGGTCAATTCGGCCGGGCTCGGCGCCCAGGAAACGGCCCTTTGCATCGACGGCATGCCGCCCGAACATGTGCCGCAACGCTATCTGGCCAAAGGGAATTATTTCACCCTGGCCGGGCGGGCGCCGTTCACCCACCTCATCTATCCGGTGCCGCAAGCGGCGGGGCTCGGCGTCCACCTGACCCTGGATATGGCCGGACAGGCCCGTTTCGGCCCCGATGTGGAATGGGTCGACGAGATCGATTACACCGTCGATGCCTCCCGCGCCGAGGCCTTTTACGATATCATCCGCCAATACTGGCCGGATCTGGAAGACGG
>JADHTD010000208.1 GCA_016776525.1 Rhodospirillales bacterium | reverse complement strand
CCCCTTCGGCACGGCTTACCGCTCCCGCATCAACGAACGCGGTTTTGAGATGGGCGGCAAAACCGGCACCGTTCAGGTTCGCCGCATCAGCAAGGCGGAACGCGAACAGGGCGTGCGCAAGAACAAGGATTTGCCGTGGAAGGAACGGGACCATGCAATATTTGTCGGCTTTGCTCCTGTTGAGGCGCCGAAATATGCGGTCAGTGTTATTGTCGAGCATGGCGGCGGCGGTTCCTCGGTAGCGGCCCCCATCGCCCGCGACATTCTCTATGAAGCCCAAAGGCGCGGCTCCGTGCCGTCGCCGGAACAGCAGTTAACCGGCAAGGAACAGGCCCCCGGACGGGAAGGGGAGGGCTGAATGAACAAAGAAACCAACAGCCTCAACCCGCCGCAACTGTCGCTCAAACGGAAACTGCTGCACATCCACTGGCTGTTCGTGCTGCTGCTGTGCCTGACCGCCGGCGTCGGTTTCGCCATGCTGTATTCCGCCGGCAACGGCAGTTTCGACCCCTGGGCATCCCGCCATATGGTGCGTTTCGGCATTGGGCTTCTGGTCATGCTGGTAGTGGCGTTGACCGATATCCGGTTGTGGTTGCGCTATGCCTATGTCTTTTACGGTATCTCCCTGTTGCTGTTGGCCGCCGTTGAGGTTACCGGCTCGGTCGGTATGGGGGCACAACGGTGGATCGATCTCGGTTTCTTCAACGTGCAACCGTCGGAACTGATGAAAATCACCCTGGTTCTGGCCCTGGCCCGTTATTTCCACGGGGCCAGCATCGACGACATCATGCGTCCGGTGTATCTGATCGCGCCCATTCTCATGGTCATGGCGCCGAGCGCCCTGGTCCTGCGCCAGCCGGACCTGGGAACGGCCCTGATGCTGATCATCGGCAGCGGCGCCATCTTCTTCCTGGCCGGGGTGCGGCTCTGGAAGTTCGGCGTCGTCCTGGCCCTCGCCCTGGGCTCGCTGCCGGTCATCTGGCAATTCCTGCGCGATTACCAGAAACAGCGGGTTTTGACCTTCCTCAATCCGGAAAGCGATCCCCTGGGGTCGGGCTATCATATTATTCAGTCGAAGATCGCCCTGGGGTCGGGCGGACTGTTCGGCAAGGGCTTCATGCAGGGCACCCAGAGCCACCTCAATTTCCTGCCGGAAAAACAGACCGACTTTATTTTTACCATGCTGGCCGAGGAATTCGGCCTGGTCGGCGGCGTCGGCTTGGTCGGCCTTTATGTTCTTCTGATGGCCTACGGCGTCGCCATTTCGGTCAGTTGCCGAAACCAGTTCGGGCGCCTGGTCGGCATGGGGGTCACCTTCACCTTCTTCCTGTATGTGTTCATCAACGTGGCCATGGTGATGGGCGTCATTCCGGTGGTCGGCGTGCCGCTGCCGCTGATTTCCTATGGCGGTACGGCGATGATGACCCTGTTGTTCGGTTTCGGGCTGTTGATGAGCGTTTATGTCCACCGCGATGTGATGATCGGGCGGCGCGGCATGGCCGAGGATTACTGAACAGGCCTGTAGGCTTGCAGACGGCTGTCTCCCGGTTTTCTGCCTTGCCCCCCTTTGTGATGCTATCGACAAAGCGCCCGGGCGGTGCTATACGGCTTTCTCCTTTGCGGGCGCTTAGCTCAGTTGGCAGAGCAGCTGACTCTTAATCAGCGGGTCGTGGGTTCGAATCCCTCAGCGCCTACCAAAAATTCCCCCTCTAGGTCAGAGACTTTGAGGGCTTTTGATGGTCTGTTATTGGAAAGGCGCTGCCCGCTCGATTAAAATTTCCAGGTTGTTCTCATCGGGATTGCGGGGTTTTCCCGGGTGGATGATCGATACCTGGCAGTTCTCTGACGCCATCACCATCTCGGCAAAAGTTCCGGCATCGGCATCGGCGACATAGGCCTGCATGTCCTCGTTATAGGCGAACATCCTGTCATTGAGGTTGGTGCATTCATTGCATGTCGTGCAACGGGTGGTCTCGATATAGGGATCGTCCGAAGGCGGTGCTTCCTCAACGACAGATTCGGCAACGGCTTCTTCTGCCGGTGCCGCTTCCGGCCCGGCGTCCGCCGCCGGAGCCGGTGCCGCATCAGCGGCGGGTGCCGGGGCGGCTTTCGGGGCGGCAGCCGGTTTTGCCTTGCTCCGCAGATCGTCCAGTTCCTGTTTTTTCTGCTCTTCCCACAGCGCCTGCTCCTTTTGCAGCAGCCGCCTGGCGTGCGAATTGTTGATGCCGCCCAGTTCCTGCAAGGCATGCCAGGTGTCGCGGCATTGCCGGGCGGTGCGGACCAGCCGTTGATCAACCATGACCCTTTGGAGAACATCCGCCTCGTCGACCATCATCACATAAGGCGCGACGTCCATTATTTCCATTGGCGTGGTGGACAGGCAGGCCGCCGCCGGGACCATAGTGTCATCCCATTCCTCAACGGGAACGGATGCCAGATGACCGGCAAACCGCGGATCGGTCGCCATGAAATCAAGGACAGTGAAGGATATCTTTTCCCGGATGGTCTTATGCTCGCTGTCTTCGTATGAAATATCGTGAGCCGGCCAGTCGGCGTCGATTTGCGGGTTGGCGAGGATGGAAAAGCGGTCGGCCCAATCCGGTCCCGCCGACGGGTCAAAGGTGAAGGACGGGAAAGCCCTGGATTCCCGGGCTGCGGCGGCAACCAGATAAGGCGGCAGGCCGGCTGACTGACCACCGGCCCCGGAATAGATGCTGAATAAAGCCGGTCCGGCATATTGCATGCCATTGCTGATCGACGGGGCCATTTGGTACAGACTTGAAGCGCTGGACTGCACCACATAGGCCGAATTAATGCCGAGCGCCATGTTGGCAATCTGTCCGCCGCGTCCGCCGGGGGCGGCCTGACCGGCGCCGCCCATCATATCGACCAGGATATTGTCCGCTTGCTCCAGCACCTTGATCGGCAACCCGGATGACAAGGCCTCGATGATCCGCGCCTTTTCGGCGGCATCATCGTCTTCGATGTTGTTGAGGACCAGATAGGACGGAAACAGGCTCAGGTCTTCCGGCACCAGGGATGTTTTGTCGAACTTCCGGAAAAAAGGATCGTGGCGTTCTTCGCTGTAACGGTTTTCCAGTTCCAGTTCGGCGATGGCGATGGCTTTGATGACGCTAACCAGGCCGGGAAGCCTGTCCATAAAGGCGTCCATGGCTTCCGAGCAGGTTTCGAAAACATAGGTATAGGGGTCGGCCGGTTTATCCGGCGCCGTATCGAGGTTTTCGACGCCGACGAATTGCTGTGCTTTCAAGTCCTCCAGAACCGATTGAAGCCGTTTGCGGCGGCTCTCGGACATGGATTGTTCCGGTAAGGTCTCGGTCAACAGGTTCGACATGGCCTCGAAATCAAAAGTATCCTCAAAGGTCGTGCCGACCTGGCCCTTGATGTTGCCGGCTGATCGGGCCTCGGCGGATTTCTCAAAGTCGGCCCTGAGCACGCCGGCCACCCTGAGAATCAGCGCATCCAGGCGCTTGCGAAGGTTTTTCCGGGTTACCTGCTGCTGTTCGTTCCAGACATGTTGTATCGAGCGTCTCGGTGTCTTCCGGTCGCAGTCAACGACCCTGCCCTTAACCTTCAGGACCTTCGATGTCCTCGATATTTTTTCCAGGTAGGATTCAAGCTCATCCTGGGTTTCCGCGTCTTCGGCCTCCAGCAGGGTTGTTTCCGCCTGCGTCCAGAGCTCGGAAAAAGGTCCGTCCCGGCCATCGGCCACCATCTGCTTGATACAGTTTTCAAGGTTGAGGACTTTCTTTCTCAGGAATTCCCCGTCGATGCCTTGCGGCACCGTTTCCCGGAGCAGGTTGTCGATGATAACGGACAAAGGGGTGATAAAATTTCCCGTATCACTGTCTTCAACCAGCACCAAAGGATAGTCGTAGCGCAGGTGCGATAAATCCCGGTATTCGGCATAGAGGGCCGGCAGCAGGTTCTTACCGCTGATTTCTGAAAGGGTGTCCCCCGACCGTTCCCCGGTCAGGTGAAAGGCCGTTAGTTTCGCGACATCAGGGCTTTTTTCGAGTTTGGCTTCCATTGTCTTTTCAGTTCTTATTTTTAATCCGCCGGCATGACGGTGAACTTGTCGAATTCACTGTCCAGGGCCTCTTTGATCATGGCCGGAGAATACGGTTTGTTGGTGTCCCGGATGTTTTCATAGCGGGCCGCCTGCTTGTCCTGGAAGAGGATGCCGACGGGGATTTTGTCTTCCAGTGAAGCGATTTCGCGGGCCCGGTCGATGTTGCTGGGGTCGTGTTCTTCCTGGTTCTTATAGGTCTTACCGAGGACCGGATCGTAGGGAATGCCTTGCTCGTGGTTGAGCAGCAGGATGCGCTCCGGGTCGGTAATATAGGGATCAAACATCACCGGAACGAATTCCGGACAGCGCTGCATGACCCGCACAAAGGAAAACCCCTTATGCCGGTAGGCGGCGGAAACGATGTCGTAAAGGTTATCCGGTATCCAATCGGCGGCCTGGGCGACGAAAGAAGCATTGGCAATGCCCAGTGTCACGGTCAGGGGGTTGAGCGGTTGCAGATAGGTTCCACGGGGCGTGGTGTTGCTTTTCAATCCCTGCGGCGAGGTCGGCGAGGCCTGCATCTTGGTCAGGCCGTAGACATGGTTGTCATGCAGGATAACGGTCATATCCATGTTGTAGCGGATGGCATGAATCCAGTGTGCCGTGCCGATCGAGCAGCAATCACCGTCGCCGGTGTTGACGAAAACATTCAGTTCGGGCCGGGACATCTTGATGCCCTCGGCGATCGGCAGGGCGCGGCCATGCAGGCCATGGAAGCCATAGGTATTCATATAATGGGGGAAACGTGACGAACAGCCGATGCCGGAAACGAAGACCGTGTTTTCAGGCGGCAACGCTTCGTCCCGGCAAAGCTTTTGCATGGCCGTCAGGATGGCGTTGTTGCCACAGCCATCGCACCAGCGGGGCGCGCTGCTGCGGAAATCATCAAGGGTGTAATGATCCTCGCCGTGCTTCAGGAAGTTTTCCGTCGTGGGAGTCGGCATTGCTTATCCCTTTCTAATTTTCAAGTCCGGACATCTTATCGTGGATGACCTGAACAATGGTCTGCGGCTTCAGGGGTTTCCCCATGACCTCGCTCCAGCAATCGATGTCGACCAGGTAACGGGCGCGGAGCAACCAGGCCAGATTGGAATAACGGCGG
>JADHTD010000207.1 GCA_016776525.1 Rhodospirillales bacterium | reverse complement strand
CCCCCGGTCTTCCAGGGTTTTGAGCGCCGCCTCGACCGCCCCGGACCCGACCAGGGACCGTTCGGAGGTAAAAACCGCATGCTCGACACCGGCCGCCGCCAGATCGCCCCGGATCAGTTCCATCATGGCCTCGATGGCGAAGTCGCGGACCGGCTCCAGCCAATCGGCTTCGTCCGCCTGTAACCATTTGACACCATCCCGGTCGGCCAGGGCCTGACCGGCGGCGATCAGGTAATCGCCGGGATAAAGGCCTTCCGGAATGTCGCCGGTTTCTTCGCCCAGGGCCTGCCGGTAGCGCAGGTGCAGGGAGCGGGCCAGCACATCGACCTGGGCCCCGGCGTCATTGATGTAGTATTCACGGGTGACGTCAAAGCCCGCCTTTTCCAGCAACGAGGCCAGCACGTCGCCGACAATAGCCCCGCGGCCATGGCCCACATGCATGGGCCCGGTCGGGTTGGCGGAAACGTATTCCACATTGATCTTTGGGACTCGACCCCTGTCGTCAGGGGTTTTGCCGATGCTGCTGTCGCCATAAGCGGTGCCGCTATCCAGGATTTCTTGCAGCCGGTCGCGCCAGAAACCGTCGTCCAGGCGCAAGTTGATGAAACCCGGTCCGGCGATCTCGGTGGCCGTTACATGCTCTTCCTGGCCTAAGCGTTCGGCCAGTTTTTCGGCCAGGTCGCGGGGTTTCAGGCCCGCCGGTTTGGCCAGCAGCATGGCGGCGTTGGTGGTGACGTCGCCGTGGGCGGCATCGCGCGGCGGTTCGACGGCGATGCGCGCCGTATCCAGCCCCCCCGGCAGCGTGCCGTCGGCAATTAGGCCGTCGACGATGGCCATCACCCGGTCTCGGAAGTGCTGGAACAGGTTCATGAAGTTCTCGTTTGCAGGTCGAAAAGCTGGCGGTGTTCATCCAGCGCGTAGCGGTCGGTCATGTCGGCGATGTAATCGGCCACCAGCTGGGCCGTCTCGACGCTGCCCGGCTCTCCGGCCCAGCCCTGCCAGTCATCGGGCAGGCATTCCGGTTCGTTAAGCAGCAGGGTAAAGAGGTCCATAACCACGCGGCGGCCCTTGCTGGTCATGCGGTTCAGTTTGTAGTGCCGGTACATATTCTCAAACAGGAAGGCTTTCAACGCCTTATCGTTTTCCTGCATGCTTTCGGAAAAGGCCGCCACCGGCGCCTTCAGGGCCCGGATATCGGCAGCCGTCTTGGGGGCGGCGTCGGTCAGGCGGCTTTTGGTTTCGCTGAGCAGGTCGGTGACCATTTCACCGATCATGCGGCGCACGGCTTCGTGGATGAGTCGCGACTCGTCCAGGTCCGGATAGGCCTTGCGGACCCCGGCGAAAACCGGTCCGACCAGCGGCACGTCCTTAAGGTCGTCAACCCGGAACAGCCCGGCCCTGAGCCCGTCGTCGATATCGTGGTTGTTATAGGCGATATCGTCGGACAGCGAGGCGACCTGGGCTTCGGCGCTGGCATAGGTGTCCAGTTCCAGGTCATGGCGTTCGGCGTATTCGGCGATGGCCCGGGGCAACGGCATGCTCAGCGGCCCGTTATGCTTGACCACCCCTTCCAGGGTTTCCCAGGTCAGGTTGAGGCCGTCGAATTCCGCATAGCGCCGTTCCAGTTGGGTGACCACCCTGAGCGATTGGGCGTTGTGGTCGAAACCGCCGAAAGGCTCCATCTTTTCCTTCAAGGCGTCCTCACCGGCATGGCCAAAGGGCGGATGGCCCAGGTCATGGGCCAGGGCCAGGGCTTCCGCCAGGTCTTCGTTGAGGTTGAGGCTGCGGCAGACGGAGCGGGCGATCTGCGACACTTCCAGGCTGTGGGTCAGCCGCGTGCGGAAGAAATCGCCTTCGTGGTTGACGAAGACCTGGGTCTTGTATTCCAGGCGGCGGAAGGCGGCTGAATGGATGATGCGATCGCGGTCGCGCTGGAAACTGCCGCGGGTGGCGCTCTCCGGCTCGTCGTGGAGACGGCCGCGGCTCTCTTCGGGCAGGCAGGCATAGGCGGCATGGGCGTGTTCGGAACTCATGGCCGGAAAGTACAGGTCCGGGGCCGCTCAGGCAACGCCCCTGTCGGGCGAAAGAGCGGCAAAACAGCGCTATAGTTGACAAATTGCCTCAGGTACTTACATCTTGCTCAGGATTTGCTAATATAGCGGTTCGGCGATTCGGCGAATTTTAGGAGTTATGGATGCCCGATTCGAGTTCACCCGAGGAAACCCAAGGCGTCGCCATCAGCGACAGCGCCGCCAAGCGCATCGGCCAATTGGTCGAGCAGGAAGGCAATGACGCGCTGATGCTGCGCATTATCGTTTCCGGCGGCGGCTGTTCCGGTTTCCAGTACGGCTTTGACCTGGACAACACCGTCAAGGACGACGACCTCGTTTACGAGAAAAATGGCGTCAAGGTGGTGGTCGATAAAATGTCCCTGGAATTTGTCAGCGGTTCGGAAATCGACTTCAAGGAAGACCTCATCGGGTCCTACTTCACCATGTCCAACCCCAACGCCACCTCGACCTGCGGCTGCGGCAGTTCTTTTGGCGTGTAAGTTTTTTTAAATCCCTCAATCGCCGGGCGCGCCTGTGGCGCTAGGCTCGCGAAACGGTTCGCGGCCCGCAGTCGCGGGCTTGTTAGCTATCATTTATTTTCCTACGGTTAGGGTCGAGTCTAAATAAAAGACCGGCCTTTTTTAATGCCGCAAGGGAGTAGGTTTCTTGATCAAGATCGCCACCTGGAACGTCAATTCGGTGAAGGCCCGCCTCGAACACCTGTGCCGCTGGCTCAAGGAATTCGAGCCCGATGTGGTCCTCTTGCAGGAACTGAAGGGCGTCGACGAAGCCTTTCCGGCGCTGGAGGTCGGCGACCTGGGTTATAACTGCGCCGTCAACGGACAGAAGGCCTATAACGGCGTCGCCATCCTGTCGCGTTTTCCCATCGACGTCGAACGCACGGCCCTGCCCGGCGACGAGGGCGACGAACAGGCCCGCTATATCGAAGCCTTTACCGGCGGCGTCCGCGTCGCCTCCATCTACCTGCCCAACGGCAATCCCATCGGCACCGAGAAATTCGACTACAAGCTGGCCTGGATGGAGCGCCTCCATGACCACGCCAAGGGTTTGCTGGAAACCGAGGACAAAATCGTACTGGGCGGCGATTACAACGTCATTCCGGAGGAAGGCGACGTCTACGACCCAGCCGCCTTTGCCAAAGAGGCCCTTTTTCAGCCTGAATCCCGCGCCGCCCTGCGCAAGATCATCCACCTGGGCTATACCGAGGCCTACCGCACCCTGCACAGTGAGACCGGGCGTTATAGCTGGTGGGGCTATATGGCCGGGGCCTGGCAGAAGGACAACGGCGTCCGCATCGACCATTTCCTGCTGTCGCCGCAGGCCGCCGACTGCTTGGCCGAATGCGACATCGACCGCACGCCCCGGGGCTGGGAAAAGCCCTCCGACCACACGCCGGTCTGGTGTACGCTGGATGTGGATCCTTAATTTGACATCCGTTAAGGTGGTCCGCCGGGGCCCTGCCTATGGTTCAGCGCTTAATCAATCAGTTGAGGGTCCGTCCATGCCGCGCCGCACTTTGAAACATCTGCTTGTCTCCATGCTCATCGCCGGGGGCCTCCTTGCCCTTTCACCGGCCCGGGCGGAAACCGTCTATCAATGCCCCGACATGACGAAAGCGGTACAGGCGGGCGCCTGTCAAACGGAAGCCGAATTAAAGCTCATCTTCCGCTCGACCTGCGGGGGTGAACAGGCCCCCAATGCCAAGAACCCGGGCCTGTGTGATACCTTCAAGGAATTCGCCCGCTGGAAAAACACCTCGATCTGGGAATCGCCGGACGGCGAGTTCATGGGGTATGTGGCGTGCGCCCTGCCCCCTGAGCGCATCAAGGCCGCCAAAGCCACCGACATCGTCGTCGCCAAACGGCGCAGCCTGACCCTGGTCATCTGCAATTACACCGACGATGTGTCGCTGACCCTGCGCACCAAGGGGAAATGCTCCCTGGCCGGTACCGGTAAGGCGCGGCGCGCCAAATGCGGCCCCGATCCGGCCAGCTGCAAGGCGGTTTGCGAGTAGTTTATTTCTATTTCTTCTTCATGGCGTCCCGGGATGGCGCCACGAAGTGTCCGACCTTCACCGGTTCCTTGCCCAGATGGTAATTGCGAACCAGTTCCTCCAGGTTCTTATCGGCCTCGGTGACGCGGTGGTGCTGGCGGGAATGCTCCAACCAGGATTCGACCATAAAGTATTCCAAATAGCGCCCGGGCCGTTCCGCATCCTCGAAAACCCCCCAGGAGAAAGAATTATCGCGCCGCCGGTTTTCGCCGAGCTTGCGGATCAGGTCGAGGAATTCGGGTGCCAGGTTCGGGTCGATCAAATATTCGATGGTGACCATCACCGGCCCCCGGTCCTCTTCCACGTCCAGGTCGAAGATATTGGGCGTCCAGTGCATGGACGGCGTCAGGTCGAGCTTGGCGCCTAAGTGCAATTTCCAGCGCCAAGTCAGGGGCACGGCGATAACCGCCCCGGCGGCGGCGATCAACAGGGTTTGGGGAATGCCGATCCCGTCGGCAACGCGCCCCCACAACAGACTGCCTCCGGCCATCGACCCGAAATAAATGATCAGCAACACCGACAGGCCCCGGGCCCGCACCCATTCCGGCAGCGCCGTCTGTGCCGAGACATTGAGGTTCGAGAGCACCGCCAGCCACGAAGCCCCCGCCAGCAGGCTGGTGACGACGGCCACGTATTGGTTGTCCACCGTCGAAAAAATGACCAGCACCAGCGCCGTCGTCAGGCAGCCTACGGCCACCAGCTTGTTGGGGCCCAGCAACGCCTTCAGTTTGGGCAGGGCGACGGCGCCTATTAACGCCCCGACGCCGATGGCCGCCAACAGGATGCCGTAAAAGGCCGCGCCGCCGGCCAGCAGGTCCCGGGCAATGAGCGGCAGCAACGCCCAATAGGCGCTGGCAAAGAGGAAAAAACCGGCGGCCCGGATCAGGGTGCTGCGCAGGGGCTGGCTTTCGCGGGCAAAGCGCATGCCGGTGCGGATGGCGCCGGCGAAACGTTCGGCGGGCAGATGGACGGTATCCGTCTGTTCCGGCTTCCACCAGAGCAGCGCCCCGACGACGCCCAAAAAGCTGATGGCGTTGAAAATAAACGGCATGCCGACGCCAAGGCCGACGATGATGACGCCGCCCAAGGCCGGGCCGATG
>JADHTD010000206.1 GCA_016776525.1 Rhodospirillales bacterium | reverse complement strand
CGCCAAGCTTGGCGGCCGGGTTATCCTCGAATGCCAGAAGCCCCTGGTCCGCCTGCTGCGCAACTCCGATGGCCTCGGCGTCGACCGGGTTATGGCCCGGGGCGTCCAGCGGCCAAAGTTCGATACCCATTTCCCATTGATGAGCCTGCCGCTGATTTTCAAGACCACCCCGAAAACCGTGCCGTCTGATATGCCTTACCTGAAGGCCGACGACCGTTCATGGACACTTTGGCGCAAGCGTTTTCTCGATGATAAAAACTTTAAAGTGGGGCTTGTCTGGGCCGGGAATCCGACCCACTCCAAGGATCAGCACCGTTCCATCGGGCTGGAGGCCTTGAAGCCGCTTTTGGAAACCGCCGGTGCTTCCTTCTACAGCCTGCAGGTCGGTCCCCGGGCCCAGGACTGTTTAACCGTTCCGACCGATAAGCTGACCAACTTGGCGCCGGACCTCTTTGACTTCGCGGAGACGGCGGCGGCTGTTTCCCATCTTGATCTGGTAATTACCGTCGATACGTCCGTTGCCCATCTGACGGGCGCCCTGGGCCGTCCGGTCTGGGTGTTGCTGCCCTTTGTGCCCGACTGGCGCTGGCTGACGGAGCGGGAAGACAGTCTCTGGTATCCGAGCATGCGGCTTTTCCGCCAGTCCCAGCCGGAATCCTGGGGGCCGGTTATCGAACAGGTGCGGACCGAACTGGCAAGACTGGCCGGCAAGGGCGGCAAGGGCGGCAAAAGCCGGGTCCGGAAAGCAACCGCCAGGAAACCCTCAAAGGCCAAGGCCGCCGGCGCCAAGCGAAAAGCCGTTAAAAAGCCAAAAAAGTAAAACGCCGGATTTTAAAAAGAAGATCCCGGGGTTTCCAGGAAAGCGACTTCTTCTTCCGTGCTGTTCCGGCCAAGCACCCCGTTGCGATGCGGGAAGCGGCCGAAACGGGCGATGATGTCGCGATGGGCGATGGCGAATTTTAGGTTGTTCTCGTTGCCCAGGGCTTCGAACAGGGCTACGCACCGTTGCTGATCATCAAGGTTCTCGCTGTGCATGAACGGCATATAGAGGAAGGTCCGCTGCACCGGTATCAAGTCCCCATCATAGCCTTTGTCGAGGGCCGCACCGGCGACGGCGCAGGCTTTGGCGTCGGCGGCAAAGGATTGGGGCGAGCCCCGGTACAGGTTGCGTGGAAACTGGTCCAGCAGGATGCACAGCGCCAAGGCGCCTTCCTTTGAATCCAGCAATTGGTCAAACTCACCGGCGGCGGCTTTTACGGTGTCTTCTGCGAATCCATCCCGGATGGCTTGGTCGAAGCCGTCGTCTTTCTTGAACCAGGCCTCGCGCGGTTTCCCATACTCATCGCTGTCGGGCGCGCCGAACCAAAAGGTGAGAACCCGGTTGATGAGTGTTTCCGTCATGGTTTGATTGCCGTCTCTATCAGATTTCGCGCCAGACGCCCCGGGTATCGACCACCGTTTTGCCGTCGAGACTGCTGGCCTTGATGGTGTGGAATTCCTTGTGATCGACCAACAGGACCAGGATATCGGCGGCCTCTAATGCCTCTTCAAGGGGAACCTGTTTAATGCCCCCGGTCTCCCGCAGGCTTTCGGGCAGGCCGCTGACATTGGGCTCGACCACCAGCAGGCTGTCTTTCCAGGCGGCGATATGCTTGACCACCTCGATGGCCGGACTTTCCCGCAGATCGTCGATATTGGCCTTATAAGAGAGGCCTAAGCAGGCAATCGCGGGGGAGCCCAATTCGTCGGCGGCTTCTCGGACCCGATTTGCGATATGGGCCGGTTTGCCGTCGTTGATCTTGCGAGCGGCTTGGATCAGCGGTGTTTCGTCGGGGGCGGAATCGACAATGAACCAGGGATCGACGGCGATGCAGTGGCCGCCGACTCCGGGCCCCGGGTTGAGGATGTTGACCCGCGGGTGGCGGTTGGCGAGGTCGACCACGTCCCAGACGTCGATGTCCAGCTTGTCACAAACCAAAGACAGTTCGTTGGCAAAGGCAATGTTGACGTCCCGGTAGGCGTTTTCCGATAGCTTGACCAGTTCCGCCGTACGGGCATCGGTCAGGTGGCATTCGCCATCGACGAATAAGTCGTACAGTTCCGCCGCCCGCTGGGCGCAATGGGCGGTAATGCCGCCAACCACCCGGTCATTGCGGACCATTTCCAGGAGAACGCTGCCGGGCAGCACCCGTTCCGGGCTGTGGGCAATCTGAATGTCAGCATCATGACCGGATTGGTGAGGGAAGCTGAGGTCGCTGCGCTGTTCCGACAGCCACTGGGAAAAAGTGTCCGTGGTGCCGACCGGCGATGTCGATTCAATAACCACCAGATTGCCTTTTCTGAGGACCGGCGCGATATCCCGGGCGGCTTTTTCAAGATGCCGCAGGTCCGGTTTATGGCCGTCGGTAAACGGCGTCGGCACGGCAATTATGAAGGCATCGGCTTCTTCAGGCGCACCGACGGCGTTGAGCAGGCCCCGGGCGACGGCGCCGTTGACCAAAATATCCAGGTCCGGTTCGACAATGTGAACCTTGCCCTGGTTGATGAGGTCGACGGCCGTCCCGTTGGTATCGACGCCGGTGACCTTAAGGCCCCGGCTGGCAATCACCGCCGCCGTCGGCAGGCCGACGTAGCCGAGGCCGATAACACAAACTTTTTCTATTTTTTGATTCAACGGAGCAACTCCTCGACGATGCGGCCGGCGGCCTTGCCGTCGCCATATGGGTTGTGGGCCCGGCTCATGGTCCGGTAAGCGTCCGGGTCGTCCAGCAAACGTTGGCATTCCCCGACAATGGTATCCGTATCGGTGCCGACCAGTTTGACGGTACCGGCGTCGACCGCTTCCGGGCGTTCGGTGACGCCGCGCATGACCAGCACCGGTTTGCCCAGCGACGGGGCTTCTTCCTGGATGCCGCCGGAATCGGTAATGACGATGTGGGCGATGTCCATCAAATAGACAAAGGGCAGGTAATCCAGGGGCGCCAGCAGGTGCACCCGCTCCAGGCCGCCGAGAATCCGGTTGACCGGTTCCTGCACGTTGGGATTGAGGTGAACCGGATAGATGATCTGCGCGTCGACCCTTTCGGCGAGTTGGGCGAGGGCCTGGCAGATGTCCTCGAAACCGCCACCGAAATTCTCCCGCCGGTGGCCGGTGACCAGGATCAGGCGTCGTTCCTCATCAAGGAAGGGAAATTGAGCCGCCACAGTAGCGCGCAACCCGTCATCAGTTTTGAGCCGGTCGGTAATGTGATAAAGCGCATCGATGATCGTGTTGCCAGTGACGATTATAGCGGCGTCGGATTTCCCTTCGCTGAGCAAGGCCCGGCGGGCCGTTTCCGTCGGCGCGAACAACTTGTCGGCGATGCAATCCGTCAGCACCCGGTTCATTTCCTCCGGATAGGGGGCGTAAATATCGCCGGTGCGCAGACCGGCTTCTACATGGCCGACAGGAATGCGCCGGTAAAAGGCGGCCAGCGATGCGGCGAAGCTGGTCGTCGTGTCGCCATGGACCAGAATCCGGTCCGGTTTCTGGTCATCGAGAATATCGCCCAGGCCACCGAGGACGGCACCGGTGATATGGGTCAGGTCCTGATTATCACGCATGATATCGAGGTCGTATTCGGGGACAATCCCAAAGAGGTCGAGCACCTGGTCCAGCATATCCCGGTGCTGGGCGGTAACCGCCACTTGGGAATCGATGCCGTCCGCTGCCGCCAGGGCCTTGACGACCGGCGCCATTTTGATGGCTTCGGGACGGGTTCCAAACACACTCAAGATTTTCATAGTCGTGTTCTACCAAGCCACCGCCCGGCTGTCACTCAATCCGGGGCCGAATATGGAGGTAACCGGAAATTTTACGTCCTGTTAATCACACATTATTATGCTGAACCGTCCGAATCGATCTGTACGGAGCTGTTTATGGTGCACAGAATTTTCCTTTTTGCCGCCGTGGCCGTTTTAGTCGCCACCGGTTTGGGGGCATCCGGGGCCGCTTTGGCCAAAGAGCCGGGATTTGTCGGTCTTCAGGTGCAGGGCATGTCGCCGGCTATTTCCCAGGCCCTCGGCCTGAAAAACGCTGATGGCGTGCTGATCCGGGATATCGCCCTGGGCGGACCGGCCGATAAGGCGGGTCTTCAACGGGGAGACCTGATCCTTTCATTCGCCGACAAGGAGATAAAAACTTTTGAAGGGTTGTTAACCGCGGTACGGGCTATCGGCGCCGGTGAAAGGGTGCCCATTACCGTCTACCGTCAGGGAAAAAATGTCGGGCTGACCCTGGTTGCCGGTAGTTGGCCGGCGGCCCGGCGGATCACCAAAGGGGCCTTTGCCACCATGCCCCAAGTCGGTCTGACTCTGGCGGCCCTGACTCCAAAAGTCAGCGACCGTTTTAAATTACGGTGGGGTTCCACGGGCGTTGTCGTCACCCTGACCGACGAGGAAAAGGCCAAAGAGACAAAATTCCAGCGCGGCGATTTAATTTTGCAGGTCAACCAACAAGACGTGTGGCTGCCGGAACAGATTGTCGATGCCTATAAGGCGGCTAAAATCAATGGTAAGAAGAATCTCCTGATGCTGGTCGAACGGTCATCGGGATTCCGCTTTACGCTGTTGCCGGTCCGTTAAATAAAGAATTGGCCCGAACCATAATCCGGTCCGGGCCTCTTTGTTGGTCATTTAACGCCTGGATTATTCCGGCATCACCGGCGGGTCCGGGTCATAATCCCAGTCATCGTCCGGTTTCGGATACTTCTTCATCCAGTCTTCCAAAATGGCCACGTGTTCTGCCTCTTCGGCGGCGAATTCGGCAGCCATCTCCTGAACTTCGGGGTTCGGGGAGGTTTTCGCCACCCCGGCATAGAAATTCTGGGCGTTGGTTTCCGACTTATGGACCAGTTCCAGAGCCTGATACGGGTTCATCAGGTAATGGGCTTCTTCCTGGGCAGCGGTTTCCGGAGCCGTCATGCCCGGCCATTTGAGATCCCAGGGGGCAATGCGGGGCAGGTCTTTTCCCTTCGCCCGCTCGACCATTTCGGCGGCGTGTTTCTGCCCGTAGCCGGATAATTTCCGGAACAATCCGGCGACTTCCAGGTTGTTGTGAACTTCCATGGAATCGGCGATTTCCTCATAGCAATCGACGGCTTCGATCTCCAGGGCATAGGCGTGGGCGAGAAACTCTTCCACGAAATCGATGATTTGTTTGTCTTTCGTGGAAGACTCGTCATTGGGGGTCACGGTGTAATCCTCCTTTT
>JADHTD010000205.1 GCA_016776525.1 Rhodospirillales bacterium | reverse complement strand
GGTTCCGGCCGGGCCCCGGGCAAAGCCACCATCGGCTGGTACCAGGACCAGGGTATCACTGAAATTGAACGTCAAACGCCCCATGCCGTGACCATACCCGGCGCCATCGACGCCTGGACGCAACTGCTGGCCGATCACGGCACGCGCAGCCTCGGCGACCTGCTGCAACCGGCCATCGGCTACGCCCGGGACGGCTATCCCATCCACCAGCGCGTCCACCATGACTGGTCACTGGCCGAGGAAATCCTGCAACAGGAGCCGACGGCGGCGGAACTTTACCTGGTTGACGGCAAGGCGCCGCCGGTTGGCAGCCTTCAACGTCAGGAAAAACTGGCGGCCTCACTCGAAACCATCGCCGAACGGGGCCGCGACGGTTTCTATAAAGGCGCCATCGCCGAGGACATCGTTACTTACCTGCAAGGCCGGGGCGGCCTGCACACGATGGACGATTTCGCCAACGCCAAAGGCACTTACATCACGCCCATCCGCACCGAGTTTCACGGACACGACATCGTCGAATGCCCGCCCAACGGCCAGGGTATCGTCGCCCTGGCCATGCTCGATATCCTCAAAGGGATGGACCAGGGTTCCCACGATCCCCTGTCGGCGGAACGCCTGCACCTGGAAATCGAAGCCGCCCGCCTCGCCTACCGGGACCGGGATGCCGTGCTGGCCGACCCGGAACAGTCCGAAATTCCCGTCGGTGACTGGCTCAACGAAGAGCATGCCGCCGCCAACCGCGCCCTTATCGATCCGGCCAAGGCCATGTACCCGCCGCCCGCTTCCAGCCTGCCGCCCCACCATGACACCGTCTACATCACGGTGGTCGACAAGGACCGAAACGCCTGCAGTTTCATCAACACCCTGTTCAATTCCTTTGGCAGCGGCCAGGTGGCTCCGCAAAGCGGCATTACGCTGCACAACCGGGGCATGGGATTTGTTCTGGAAGAAGGCCACCCCAACTGCATCGCGCCGAACAAACGCCCCCTGCACACCATCATTCCCGCCATGGCCGTCAAGGACGGCCGGGTGGCCCTGTCCTTCGGGGTGATGGGCGGCCAGTACCAGGCCTGCGGCCATGCCCACGTGCTCAGCAACATTTTCGAATACGGCATGGACATCCAGGAGGCCATCGATTTCCCCCGGGTCTTCCCCGAAATCGACGATGAGGACGGCGAAGTCTCGGTCGAAAGCAGCGTCCCGGAAGACGTCCAGGAAAAACTCAAGGCCCTGGGCCACAAGACGACCCATCCCAACCGGCCTATCGGCGGTGCCCAGGCGATCGCCATCGACTGGGACGAAGGCACGCTGAAGGGCGGCTCCGATCCCCGCAAGGACGGCTGCGCCATCGGGTATTAAAGGGTAACACCCTTTAATTATTCCAGGTGCAGTTGGGTTGGGGGCAAGCTCCCGTAAAAACCGGGGTGGGGCCACGCTCCAGCAAACGACCCCTTATTCGTTCAGGTGTTCCGCTTCCTGCACTTCCGGGATAAACTCAGCTTCATCCAGCGGCCAGCCGGCGCGGTAGCGCTTGACCAGCACATAGAGCCCGAAAAGCCCGAGGCCGACGCCGAAGACCGGGCGCACATAGCCTTCCATCATCAGCAACGGCACGGTCATGATGATGCAGAAAACCGGGATGAACCACAGGGTCCACACTTTCGTGCCGCGTTGGTGCTGCCAGGCTGAAAAGAAAATGGAAAAGACCGACAAGGTGATAAAGAACAGCGACCAGGGCCGGATCAGGAAATGCGTCGGGTCGGTGGACAGCGCGATCACCTGTGCCAGGGCGTTCTCGGCGATATCGCCCAGCACCACACCCAGAATGATGGGCACAATGGGGAAGCCCAGGGCCCGCATGACGAAGCCCAGGACACCGAACCAAAACAGCGCCCACATATCGAAATCAACATTGTTCAGGGCAAACATGCCGAGCGCACAATAGAACAGGATCACCGGCGCCAACTGGTACATGCGTACCTTGGTGACCATGACGAAACCGCGCAGGGTCACCGATTGCAGGGCCAGCATGAAGAAATTGGAAATAAAGAAGGCAATAAAGATCGAGTACGCAATCACCGGTTCTTCGGCGATGAAGTTGGGGTTCGGCGTCACGTCATGGATCAACAAGGCGCCGATCATCACCGCGGTGATGATGTCGCCGGGAATACCCAAGGCCATCATGACGATCAGCGCCCCGCCGGCGGTGGCGTTGTTGGCGGCCTCCGGGGCGATGATGCCGTCGATGCAGCCGGTACCGAATTCCTTCGGATTCTTGGAATATTTTTTCGCCTGGTCATAGGCCAGGATGTTGGAAATGGAACTGCCGGCTGCCGGCAGCACGCCGGTAAAGACGCCGACCATGGACGACCTGAGCAGGTTGCCCCATCGTTTGAGGATTTCCCGGGCCGCCTTCATGTGTTCGATCTTAACCGACTCGGCGGATTGGGCGCCCAGGTTCTTGCGGGCCTTCTCCCGGTCCTGCACGTCGCTCAACAGGCGCGAGAAAGCAAACAAGCCGACCAGCACCGGCAGGAAGGCGAAACCCTGCTGCACGGCATCGATGCCGAAGGTGAAGCGCGGCACGCCGACCACCACATCTTCACCCATGGTCGCCACCAGCAAGCCGACGAGGCCGGCAATGAGGCCCTTAACCAGATCCTCGCCGGCCAAGCTGGCGGTGACGGTGAGGGCGAAAATCATCAGCGCGAAATAATCCCAGGGCTTGAATTCGAGGCCTATTTTCGCCAGTTGCGGGGCAATCAGCATCAGGCAGACGGCGGCGATGACGCCGCCGAAAAAGGACGACCAGACGCCGATGCCCAAAGCCATGCCCGGCTGGCCCTTCCGCGCCATGGGAAAACCGTCGAAGGTGGTGGCCACCGAGGACGGCGTACCGGGTATGCCGGTCAGGATGCCCGACATCAGGCCACCCGAGAGGCCGCCCACATAGACGCCGATCATGGTGGCAATGCCTTCGATGGCGTTCATCGTGAACGTGAACGGCAGCACCAGCACCACGGCCATGGCGATGGTAAAGCCGGGAATGGCCCCGGCGATCAGCCCGGCTACCACACCGATTGCCATCAGGAAGAATATTTTGACGGTCAGCAGAACATCGATGGCGGCGAGAACATTTTCAATAATCATGGTCCGGACCGCCTAAAAATAAGGATACAGTTCATTACGGGGCAGCAGGACGCCAAGCCCGTAGGTGAAGATCAGCCACATGCCGCCGACGAAAACCACCGAGACAGCGGCATTGACGACCAGGTTTCGACGCTCGAAGCCGCCCAGGATGCTCATCAGGGCGAAGACGAACAGGAAGCCGGAAATCAGCATGCCCAGATACGGCATGACCAGTAAAAAGATTAAAAACGTAATGTAACAAAGGATAGGATTCAGGTAGTGGGCCAGCCAGCCTTTCAGGCCGCCGCGTTTGTCGCGGGCCGGTGGCGGCGAGACCACCGACTGCACCAAATAAATAAAGCACATCAAGGTCAGCGCCGAGAGGATAATCTGCGGCCACAGGTCCGGCTTCATCTGGCCGATGGCAATAGACCGGAATGCATCTGTCAGGATGCCAAAGCTTTGCTGGAAAAAGACCCCGCAGAGGATCAGCAGGGCAATGGCGACGATGGTATCGCGGTTGAGGCGGTTCATGTGCACTTTCAGACTTCTCGATAAAGGTAAGGCAGTCCGGGCGGCTTTACCCGGACTGCCTTGTACCCTTTAATCCAACCTACGCCTTACTTGCTGACGCTGGCGTGGACTTTCTTGATGACGTCGGACTGGGTGGCAAACCATTTGGCATAGTCAGCCGGACCCATGTATTGCAGACCGGTGCCCTTGGCGGCGATGGAGGCCACGAACTTCGGATCCTGCAGCGGCTTTTTGAAAGCAGCCGCCCAATGGTTGATGATGTCCTTCGAGGTGCCTTTCGGAACGACGATGCCGCGGTTCAGGGCGTGCATCAGGTCAATGCCTTTTTCCTTCAGGGTCGGCACATTCGGGAAGGCCGGCGAACGCTTGTCGTGGGCAATGGCCAACGGCTTCAGAGCGCCGCTCTTCATTTCCTTACCGGCAGCGGCTTCATTCATTTCCGCAGCGATGAAGGTGTCATTCAGCAGCAGCGTTTTACGCTTGCCGGTACCACCCTGCACCGGAACGTAGCTGAATTTGATGCCGGCTTTTTCGCCCATCAAAACGAAGAAGAAGTGGCTGGTGGCACCGATCGACGCACCGACCTTCATGTTGCCGCCCGTCTTCTTGGCGTGGGCGACGAATTCGTCAAAAGTGTTGTACGGCGATTTCGGGCTACCGGCGACGAACGACGGGGTCACCGTCAGGTGAGCCACAGTTTCGAAGGCATCCCAGTTAAACGGCACGCGCTTGCTGACGAAGCTGACCAGGGCGCTCTGGTGGATGGCGAACAGGGTGCAGCCGTCGGGCTTCGCTTTGACGGCTTCCTTGGCGCCTTTGTTACCGGCCTGGCCGGGAATGGTAACAACCTTGATCTTGGGGCTGGCGCCGTGCGAGTTGAGATATTTTTCAAAGAGGCCGAAAAGCACGGCGGTACCACCGCCCGGTCCCCATGGCACGATCAGTTTGGCCGTGTCGCAGGCAAATTTCGGAGCGGCATTCGACGCCGTCGGCGTCAAGGCCACGGCGCCCATCATGGCGACGCCGGCGGCTAGTGATGCAATTAATCCAGTTTTCATTAAGTCTCTCCCTAGGTGGACAAAGATTATTATCCAATAAAAATTTTGGGTTCGTCGGAATGGGAGATCTAAACCGGCCGGAATGACCGAAAGATTATCCCCCCTAAGAACACCTGTTCTTCGATCAGCGGGCAAATGCCGCCGTTCCCTCACAGAGAATTAATATATTGTCCTCAATGAACCCTCAAATTGTTTTTTTACAATTTCAGGGCCCCGTTCTCGCAGATTTCACATGCAGGGCTGTTTTTCGCAATCCGGAATTATCTACATCCCATTGTTTTAAATAGGTTTGTTCGAACAAAAAGAGTAACCGTCGTGATCCCTGAGGCCGCTATATTAATTACCGGAAACGGAATCGACCCGGCCGAATAATTCCCGCAAGCGGTCTGTGGCCGCTCCGGGCAAGGGGCCGCCCTGGATGGAGGTGAGATTTTCCAGCAGGTGATCGACACTGCCGGTGCCGGTCAGGATGACATGCGCCCCCGGCTGATGGCGGCAGAACCGGTAGGCGGCTTCGACAATACTGCCCGCCACCCCGTCTTCGGCAAGGAACCCC
>JADHTD010000204.1 GCA_016776525.1 Rhodospirillales bacterium | reverse complement strand
GGTGGGACTTGAACAAAGTCGCCGGCTCCCCGGCGGCGGCCTTGGGATAGACCTGAACGACGACGCTCTGCATGCTGCCCTTGTGGTATTCGTTGGGTCCATAGACGTTGAAGAATTTGAGCCCCGCCCACTGTGGCGGGCGCGGTTCGCCATCGGCAACCATATGGGCCACCCGGCGGTCAAACTCCAGTTTGCTCCAGCCATAGGCATTCAAAGGTTTGAGCGTCGCCAAACCGTCCAGCGAACCGTCGTCGACGAACCCCCCGGCACCGTCGCCATAGGTGGCCGCCGAGGAGGCATAGATCAGCGGCACCTCGTTTTCCGCGCACCAGCGCCAAAGGTCGAGGGACAGCCGCACGTTGGTGTCGAAAATCAGGTCCACATCGGTTTCCGTGGTCGACGAAATGGCCCCCATGTGAAAAACCGCCTTCATGTCGGATGCATGGCCCGAAAGGAACCCGAGCAGGGCTTCCGGCCCGAGGATATGGGCAACGTCCCGCTTTGACAAATTGAGTAATTTTGGATCTTTGATTCCGCCGCCACCGGCCAACCCGGCGGTTTGGGTATCACCATCAATGAGATCGCAAACGGCCAACTGTCCGTCGCCGCGTCGCTCCAGGGCTTCAACGATGTTGGAACCAATAAATCCGGCCCCGCCGGTGACCATGTACATGGTTTTTCCAGATACTTTCAGATGTGCTCCGCACTTATAAGACCGGGTGCGGCAACGGGCAAGCCGACAAGCGGTTGCGGAAGCGGGAACGGCGCTCCATAATGCGGCCCATGCAAACCAGCAACCGCATATTGGACGACCTCGCCAAAGTAGCCGGCGGCGCCATGTCGACACTGACCGGCCTCAAGGACGAAATCGAGGCTCTGGTCCGCCAGCAGTTATCGAAGCTGCTGTCCGACATGGACTTGGTGTCGCGCGAAGAATTTGAAGCCGTCAAGGCGGTGGCCGCCCGGGCCCGCAGCGAACAGGAAAAACTGGAAGCCCGGGTCGCCCAGTTGGAAGCGAAACTCGGCGTCAAGGCGAAAGCCCGCAAAACCACCGCCAGAAAGGCTCCGGCGGCCAAGAAAGCCGCTACCAAAACCGCAAAAGCCACGGCCAAACCGAAACCGAAGGCCCGCCCTCAAACCACCCGGCGGACGAAGAAATCCTAAACGCGGCCTGGCGCTTCCTCCGCTTATCCACAAGAAAATGACGGCCCGGAGAATATCAGGCTTGCGCCCGAGTCCGGTTTTTGACACCCTATACCTAGTATGTGGTTATGCGTTTAATCACAAAATATCGTAAGAGATACGATATGTTGTGTAATCTAGCTTCCTTACGCATACACATACCGGGGGTTTAAACCACGTTCGGAGGAGGGACCGTCATGAGCGCAACCGAAACCAGCCAAGAGACCTTTGAGGATACGCCCTTGGATGTGATCGAGGAGATTGTCAGCGCCAATGACTGGACATTCGACCGCCGCGGCGACCTGGAGATGTCGGTCCAGGTTCCCGGCTGCTGGTGTGACTATTCCCTTTATTTTGCCTGGAATAACGAAATGGGGGCCATCCACTTCACCTGCGCCATCGATATGCGGGTACCCAAGGAACGCCGCCAGGCGGTCTATGAACTGCTGGCCCTGATCAACGAGAAAATGTGGCTCGGTCATTTCGGTGTCTGGGAAGACCACGGCCTGCCCATGTACCGCCATGCCCTGCCCCTGCGCGGTTCGAAAGGCCCCAGCTTCGAACAGATCGAAGACTTGGTGGACATTGCCATCGGTGAATGCGAACGCTTTTATCCGGCCTTCCAGTATGTCATCTGGGGCGGCAAAACAGCCGAAGACGCCGTCTCCTGTGCCATGATCGATACCGTCGGCGAGGCCTGAATGACTTCGAAGCTGCTCCTCGCCGGTTGCGGCAAGATGGGCAGCGCGCTGTTGGCGGGCTGGCTGGAAGGCGGCACTGACGCTTCATCCATTACCGTTGTCGAGCCTGATAAGGACACCGCTGGCCGGTTGCAGACCGACTTAGGCGTTACCGTTGAAAGCAGCCTCGATACGGTGGCCGACGCCCCCCATCCCGCTGTCGTTGTTTTTGCCGTCAAGCCGCAGATGATGGACGCCGTGGCCCCTGCCTACCGGCGCTTCGTGGGCCCCGGCACGGTGTTCCTGACAATCGCCGCCGGTAAGACCATCGGTGCCTTTGAACACTACTTGGGCGACGCTGCCATTGTCCGTTCCATGCCCAATACGCCCGCTGCTGTAGGCCGTGGCATTACTGTCGCTTGCGCCAATGGTCATGTAACAGCGGATCAACGACAAGTGTGCGACGGCTTGCTGAAAGCGGTCGGCGCTGTTGCCTGGGTCGAGGACGAAAACCTGCTGGATGCAGTGACGGCGCTGTCGGGCAGCGGCCCGGCCTATGTTTTTCTGTTCGTTGAAAGTCTGACCGAGGCCGGTATCGAGGCCGGTTTGCCCGCCGATCTGGCCCGGCAACTGGCACGGGCCACAGTCGCCGGTGCCGGAGAACTGTTGCATCAATCCCCGGAAGACGCAGCCCAGTTGCGCCAAAACGTGACCAGCCCGGGCGGCACCACGGCAGCTGCCCTCGATATCCTGATGGGCGAAAGCGGCTGGCAATCGGTCATTAACGAAGCCATTGAAGCCGCCACCCGGCGATCGCGGGAACTGGCCGACTGAATCCAACCGGAATTTTCTGACGCCGCTTTGCACCTATTTTATTGGCTTTTTCGGCCTCCCCCTTCTGTAAAAACCGTTTCAGCGGTATAATGGTATTTCGATCTCCGGGAGGAGGGATCAGCCATGGCCCGTAAAGCAACCGGTGGCACCGGCACAGGCAAAGCCAAAAGCGGCAAACCGAAGACGAAGAGCACGGCGAAAGAACGGCGCAAAAGCTCCGACCGTCGCCGGCCGCCCGGACCCGGTGAAATCCGACAGTCCGCCCTTAATGCCGCCCTTACTCTGACGGCGGCGGAGGGTTGGCGGACGATCACGTTGGAGTCAATCGCCGCCGCCGCCGGTCTCAGCCTGACCCAGCTTAAAACGGTATTTCCCTGCAAGGCGGCCGTCCTTAACGGTTTTTTTGAACGGATAGACGCCGAGGTGCTGGCCGGTGGTCCTGCGGACGCCGACGAAACACCCCGCGATCGCCTGTTCGAGGTGCTGATGCGGCGTTTCGATGCCCTCACCCCGCATCGGGAGGTCGTTCGTTCGATCCTTCATGATTGCACGGTGACGCCGCTTGCCGGACTTGTCACCCTGCCAAGGTTCCTGCAATCCATGGCCTGGATGATGGAGGCGGCGGGCCTGTCCGCCAGTGGCCTCAGGGGATTGATCCATACCAAGGGTCTAGCCGCCATTTACCTCTATGTGCTCAGCATTTGGCTCGACGACGACAGTCCCGACCTGGCGAAGACCATGGCCGCCCTCGATAAGGGCCTGACCCGGGCCGATAACCTTGTTGCAGTCGGCGCGCGCTTCTGTCCGCCACGGCCAAAAGCTGCCGCTGATGCGGCCACCGAAGACGCGCCCTAAGCAGCCCATACCCCTGCCATAAACGCTGCCGACGTAGGTCTTTTATGCGGGGGGCCGGATGGTCCGCTATAGATTTTCTGACACTGCTTTCTGCATTTTATTGTGCAGTGCACAATAATTGTTGACAAATGCCCTAAAAAGCGCAATTATTAGCCCATGGTGCAGTGCAGCATTAAGCTGCCAATTGAGCACCAAACAGTTTTTATTGAATGGAGACCCGTTATGAAACCCGAAGCCCTCTTTAATTTCGATATGTCAAAAATGATGGCCGACTTCGACCCGACCAAAATGGCCGAAGAATTCGCCAAGATCGCCAGCCAGTATCAAGTGCCGGGCCTTGACCCCAAAGCCGTCCTCGACACCCAGCGCAAGAACCTGGATGCCCTGAGCGCCGCCAACAAGGCCGCCTTCGAAGGCATGCAGTCCGTCGCTAAAAAGCAGGCCGAATTGCTGCAGACAGCCATGGATGAAGCCGCTGGCGCTGTTAAGGAGTTAGCCGTATCGGAAACTCCGCAGGACGCCGCCGCCAAACAGGCGGAACTCTTCAAGGGTGCCTACGAAGCCGCTTTGAAGAACATGAAACAGCTTGCCGACATGGTTTCCAAGTCCAACGACCAGGCCACCAAGGTCATCAACAAACGCTTTTCCGAGAGCCTTGACGAAATCAAGGATCAGGTTCTGAAAACCAAATAATAAGGGCCGCCTTAGGTCTTATCCCCTCCCTGTAATTGAAAGGCCGTTCTTCGGAACGGCCTTTTTTTCTTGTCCGCGCCGGCCCCTTGCCCCACTTTTTCCGCAGACAGGGACTAGAGGGGGCCGCCATGACCATCAGCATCGATGATTTCACCAAAGTCGACATCCGCGTCGGCACCGTGACCCGCGCCGAGCCTTTCCCGGAAGCCCGCAAGCCGGCGATCAAGCTATGGATCGATTTTGGCCCGAATATCGGTGAAAAAAAGACTTCGGCCCAACTGACCCGGCATTATACCCCGGAAACCTTGACCGGCCACCAGGTTGGCGCCGTTGTTAACTTCCCGCCCCGGCAAATCGGCAAATTCATGTCGGAAGTGTTGGTTCTCGGTTTTCCCGACGAGCAAGGAAAGGTGGTGCTGATCCACCCGGACCTGGACGTCCCCAATGGCGGGAAATTATTTTAGAATGCTTCAAAACTGTTTAGAATCAAAGGATTCCGTGTCTTTATACCATAAAGGGTTGCCAAAATACCTGTTATTTGTCATAATCCTCCCATGCGGAGTCTAGAAAGACTAAGCGAATTTGTGTACCTGTGGACACATCAGATCGACAGAAGGAGGTCATGATGGTCAGAATAACTGGGCCCGCGGAAGACCGCGCGGCATATGAAATCAAGAACCAAGCCGGCCTTGAACAAAAGCCGAAGCCTGAGGCTTCGGATGCTCCTGAGCGGCCGGCTTCTTACGAACTTTCCAACTCAACAGCCCAAGCCATAGCCTCGGCGGAAAATTCGCCAAGGACCGAGGGCGACTCCGGCGCCAAGCAAATGGCTAGGGAAGCGCGGGATAAACTTCGCGAATTCCTGATCCAGACTTTTGAGGATATCGGCTATACCTATGATGATGCCGTTGTCCGGGCCGACCGTTTCACCGGTCATATGGAAATCCATCTCCTGGACAAATCGCAAGCCATCATCCAGGCTAATAAAGCATCGGGCTATATGCAGGCGGAGATTAATTATTCGCTCAGCATCGATACCATCGAT
>JADHTD010000004.1 GCA_016776525.1 Rhodospirillales bacterium | reverse complement strand
TCGCCCGGATAGGCTTCGCGGCCCGGCGGGCGGCGCAGCAACAGCGACATCTGGCGGTAGGCGACGGCCTGTTTCGACAGGTCATCGTAGAAGATGACGGCGTGCATGCCGTTGTCGCGGAAGAACTCGCCCATGGTGCAGCCCGTATAGGGCGCCAGGAATTGCAGCGGAGCCGGTTCCGAGGCGGTGGCGGCGACGACGATGGAATATTCCATGGCGCCGTTCTCTTCCAGGGCCTTGACGATCTGGGCCACGGTGGAGCGCTTCTGGCCGACCGCCACATAGATGCAATACAGCTTTTCGGCTTCGCTCTTGGCGTTATCGTTGACTATTTTCTGGTTGATGATGGTGTCCAGGATGATCGCTGTCTTGCCGGTCTGGCGGTCACCAATGATCAGTTCGCGCTGGCCGCGGCCGATGGGGATCAGGCTGTCGATGGCCTTGAGGCCGGTCTGCATCGGTTCGTGCACCGATTTCCGGGGGATGATGCCCGGCGCCTTGACCTCGACCCGGGTGCGTTCGGCGCCTTCGATCGGACCCTTGCCATCGATCGGGTTGCCGAGCGCATCGACGACGCGGCCCAGCAGGCCCTTGCCGACCGGCACGTCAACGATGGCGCCGGTCCGCTTCACGGTGTCGCCTTCCTTGATGTTGCGGTCGTCGCCGAAAATAACGATACCGACGTTGTCGCTTTCCAGGTTCAGCGCCATACCTTTGATGCCGCCCGGAAATTCGACCATTTCACCGGCCTGCACGTTATCAAGTCCGTGTACGCGGGCGATACCGTCACCGACCGACAAAACCTGTCCGACCTCGGCGACTTCGGCCTCGGTGCCGAAAGTGGCAATTTGTTCTTTGAGAATAGCGGAAATTTCCGCGGCCCGGATATCCATTATCCAACCCCTATCATGGCAAGCCGCAACTGTTGCAGCTTGGTGCGAAGTGAACTGTCGACCATACGTGATCCGACCTTGACGACCATGCCGCCAATGAGGTCGGGATCGACCTTATCCATAACGGTGACCTTTGTACCCACCGCTTTTTTCAGAGACGCGCCAAGCGTCTTTTTCTGTTTGTCCGTCAAGGCCGCCGCCGATGTCACCTCGGCGGTGGTTTCACCGCGCCGCGATGCCAGCAGGACCCTGTAGGTTTTGATCATCGACGGCAATGCCGCCAACCGCCGGTTGGCAGCGACGACGCCGATAAAACGCTGCGTCAATTCATTGAATCCGGCCTTTTCGGCCAGGGCGGCGATACCTTCGGCCTGTTCCTTGCGGGAAACCACAGGCGAACGGATGAAATTATCCAGATCGGCATTTTCGGAAATCAGGGTGCCGAGACCGTCGAGGTCCGCGGCAACGACATCGAGGAGGGATTCCGCCTCCGCCAGCTCAAAAAGAGCGGAAACGTAACGGCCCGCGAGCCCGGTGGCGCCTATGGTCGCTGATGACACCTGAATTGATCCTCTTATTGGTTCAGTTTTGTTGTTATTGCTTTTGGATTTAAAGAAAGGATTCTACTGTGAAAACGGAGCCGGCAGACAGCCAAAAAAAATTATAACGAACCGAGGCAATTCCCGGCCCGTAAGCGGATGGTTTACTAGCATACTCATAGCCCCCATGCAAGCCGCCATTTTGCACGTGCGAAGGGTCTAGAGACACCGGATTTCCGGGGTTTTTAAGAGTCGTTCCTAGTTTAGATTTATACTAATATAACGGCCCTCCGCGGACCCCTTGCCGATTTAAGGGGGCAACACCGGTGCGGCAGGCCCGCCGGGCTGTGACGGCGGTCACTGTGCAATGCCTCTTTCCCCCCTACTATCGCCTTATTCGATTCCACCCGCCGGACCCCATGAAAGATCAAACCGGCAATGACACTGATACCCCATCAAGACGCCTGCGACGACGTCGCAACCCCGGATGACGGCGCTTCTGAGACATCCCCGGTGAAAGACCCGGACAGGGTTCTGCGTGACAAAACCTATCTGATCATCGACGACAAGCCGTATTCGATGGCCATGACCAAGGGATTCCTGAAGACCTTCGGCATGACCCGTCAAATCGACGCCGTCGACGCCATCCAGGGATACCGGATTTTGCGGGACGAGGCGGTGGACCTGGTTTTGGTCTCCTATGAGATGCCTTTCATGAACGGCATCGACTTTACCATCCGGGTCCGTCAGGACGCCGAGTCACCGGATCCCCGCAAACCGGTTATCGTGCTGTCCTGGGACGCCCGGGAATCGACGGTCCTGGAAGCGATCAATGCAGGCGTCAACGAATTCATGGTCAAACCCCTGTCGGCCACCGCCCTTTACGAACGGGTTCGCTCCACCCTGCTGTATCCCCGCCCCTTCATCCAGACCGCGGAATATTTCGGCCCCGACCGCCGCCTCCGCAACATCGGCCCGGACGGCCGCGAGAAGCGGCTACCGGATGAATAAAGGGTTGCCTCAGAGAAAACTGTAAGGGTCGACATCGACCTGTACGCGCACCGAGCGGGGCAGGCTGACCGCCTGTAGCCAGGGGTGCAGAATATTCTGTACGGTGATGCCCTTGTCCGCCTTCAGCAGCAACCGCCGCCGGTGACGGCCCCGGAGCAGGGCAAAGGGCGCCGGCGCCGGACCCAGCACCAGGACGCCGTCCCTCTGCGGCGCGGCGCGGCTTAAGGCACGGGCCGCCTG
The DNA here is from genome assembly GCA_016776525.1 of Rhodospirillales bacterium. Lineage (GTDB taxonomy): Bacteria > Pseudomonadota > Alphaproteobacteria > Rhodospirillales > JADHTD01 > JADHTD01. The sequence continues at coordinate 23,960 of JADHTD010000004.1, read as the reverse complement.
ATCGACGGCGGCTTCGTCGCGGCCCGACACAATAAGCGCCACCAGCCTGCCGAAGGGCGGCATGGAAGCCGCCTGCCGGGCCTTGATCTCGGCAGCGACAAAAGCTTCCCGGTCCTCAGCCTGCAACGCCTGCATCACCGGATGTTCGGGCATCACCGTCTGCACCAGCACCCGGCCCGGGTGCCGGCCGCGCCCGGAACGCCCGGCCACCTGATACAGCAGCTGGTAGCTGCGCTCGGCGGCCCTCAGGTCGCCGCCGGTGAGGCCGATGTCCGCATCGACGATGCCGACCAGGGTCAGCAGCGGAAAGTGGTAGCCCTTGGCAACGATTTGCGTGCCGATGATCAGGTCGACGTCGTGGTCCTCAATCCGCCGCACAAGGTCGGCTGCCGCCTTCGGGCTTTCGATGGTGTCGCTGGCGGCAATGACCTGGCGCACATCGGGGAACAAAAGGGCGGCTTCCTCGGCCAGGCGTTCGACGCCGGGCCCGCAGGCGGCGAAACTGGCTTGCGCCTCGCACGACGGGCAGTGTTCCGGCAGCCGCGTCGAGAAGCCGCAATGGTGGCATTGAAGCCTGCCGGGGCCATCGGGCCCGGTCTTGAAGCGGTGTTCGACCAGCCAGGCCGTGCAGCGCGGGCATTGAAAGCGATAGCCGCAGGTCCGGCACAAGGTGAGCGGCGCATAGCCCCGGCGGTTGAGGAACAGCATGGCCTGTTCACCGGCGGCGAAGGTTTTTTCCAGTTCCGCCGTCAACAGCGGCGACAGCCAGGTGCCACGGGGCGGTGTTTGCTCTTTGAGGTCGACCAGTACCACATCAGGCAGTTGAGCGCCGCCATGGCGGGCAGGCAGGTGGGAAATGCCATAGCGCCCGTCGCGGGCATTGACCGCCGTTTCCAGGGACGGCGTCGCCGACACCAGCACGGCCGGGAATTGGCCCAGGCGGGCCCGCACCACGGCCATGTCGCGGGCGTTGTAGATAACGCCGTCTTCCTGTTTGAAAGCGGTATCGTGTTCCTCGTCGACGACAATGAGGCGCAAATCCGCATAGGGCAGCATGAGGGCCGACCGGGCGCCAACGACAACCCGCGCCTGGCCGCCCGCCACCGCCCGCCAGGTGGCGCGCCGTTGACTTTGCCCAAGGTCCGAATGCCATTCCGCCGGGGCCACCCCGAAACGGTCCCGGAAGCGGGCCAGCCATTGGGCGCTCAGTGCGATTTCCGGCAACAGCACCAGGACCTGGCCGCCATCCCTGAGGGCACGGGCGACGGCTTCGAAATAGACCTCGGTCTTGCCGGAACCGGGCACTCCGTCCAGCAGGGTTACGGAAAAACCGCCGTCGGCCGTTTTTGTGACCAGGTCTTCCGCCGACACGGCCTGTTCCGGCGACAACGCCACCTCATTTATCAGGGCCGGATCGTAATTTGAAACAGGGGCGGTGGGGGTTAAGCTCACCGAATGGAGTCCGCCCGCATCGGCCAGGCCCCGAACGACGCCGGGGCTGCATGCGGCAAGGCGGGCCAGTTCGGCGGCGGTCCGGGGTGGGCCACCGGCGGCCACCTCCAGGACCCTTTTACGGGCCGCCGTCATCTTGAAACCACCGGGCTCGGGACTGGCCGCATAGGCGGTCACCGGCGGCGGCGGATTAAGGGCATCGGGGACACTCATGGCCATTTTCAACACCGCGCCGCGGGATTGCAGGGTATAGGCCGCCACCCAGTCGATGAAACGCCGCATGCCACCGGCCAGGGGCGGCGTCTCGTGACTGTCCAGGATGTCTTTCAGTTTTTCCGGGGCGAAATCGCCAACCCCTTTCCCCCAAACGACGCCGGAAACGACCCGGTTTCCCAACGGCACACGCACGAAATCGCCGGGCCGCAACACCCGATTCGGCGGCACCCGGTAATCGTAGCCGTCGCCCAGGGGCAGGGGCAGCAGCACGCAAACCCGCGCTCCTGCTGGATAAGCGGCCTCCGGCGGTGGCGGTGTAGCGTGCGAATCCTGCATACGGTACACTTTAGCGATTCTTTCGACGGAGACTAGGCATAGCTAGGCATAGGTACTGGGGGGAACACACCAAACCATGACCGGACCCAAAGACGACGCCACCAAGAATAAGGCTGCCGCCGGCCCGGAAGACGGTTTGTCGCCGGACCAGGTCGCCACCTATCTGAAAAGCCACCCCGATTTCCTCAGCCGCAACACCGAATTGCTGAGGGAAATGACCCTGCCGTCGCGCTGGCAGGATGGCGACGGCGTCGTCGACATGCAGCACTATATCCTCGATCAATTGCGCGGCGAGATCGACAACCTGCGGACCTGCGCCCAGGAAGTGATCGAAACCAGCCGTCACAATATGTCCAACCAGACCCGCACCCATGCCGCCATCCTCACCTTGATCGGCGCCTCCGACTTCGAAAACCTGTCGCGTCTGATCAACGACGACCTGCCGCCGCTGCTCGACCTGGAAATGGTGACCATCGGCTTCGAGCCCGCCGACCCGCCGCTGCCGGATCTCAGCTTTGACGACATCCAGCGGCTGCCCCAGGGCACCGTCGAAGGACTCTTGGGAGAGTCCGACGTGCGCCTTATCCGCGACATGACCGATGACGGCATACTATTCGGCAGTGGCGCCGGGTTGATCGGATCGGCGGCCATCGCCCGGCTGCGTCCGGGACGGGCCGTGCCGGTGGGCCTTTTGTCCCTGGGATCGCGGGGCAGCACCGACTTCCATCCCGGCCAGGGCACCGAACTGATCGGCTTCCTGGCCCGCATCGTCGAACGCTTCGCCCACAAGTGGCTGGAGCCGGACAGCTAACAGGCCCCCATGAGCATCGACTTTACCGCCCAGCCAGCCGTTGCCGCCGCCATCGGTGACTGGCGGGCCTGGCTGGCCCATGAGCGCCGCGCCTCCGTCCATACGCTCGACAGTTACGGGCGCGATGTTGCCGCTTTCCTCAGCTTTGTCGCCGGACACCTCGGCTATGCGCCGGGGCTGGATGAACTGGAACGGCTGACGGCAGTCGACTTCCGCAGTTTCCTGGCCGACTGCAACCGCCGCCAATTGGCCCGTACCACCATTGCCCGGCGGGTGTCGACGCTGAGGGGGTTTTTCCGCTTCCTCGACAAGCGGGGCCTGGCCCACAACGGGGCCATCGGCGGTGTGCGCACGCCGAAGGTGCCAAAATCGGTACCCAAGGCGTTAAGCCCGGAAGAGGCCCTCGACGCCGTCGAGGCCATCGGCGACCTTGCCGACGAAGATTGGATTGGCAAGCGCGATACCGCCGTCCTTATGCTGCTCTACGGCTGCGGCCTGCGCATTGCCGAGGCCTTGAGCCTCAACCGCGGGGAAGCGCCGACCGGCGAGTCCATGGTCATTACCGGCAAGGGCAACAAACAGCGCGTGGTGCCGACCCTCCCGGTGGTGGTCGAGGCCATCGAGGCTTACCTCAAGGCCTGCCCCTTTGCCCCGGACCCGGACGGGCCGTTGTTCTTCGGCGTCAAGGGCAAGCGTCTCAATGCCCGCAACATCCAGTTGCAGATCGAAAAGCTGCGGGCCTATCTGGGGCTGCCGGAAACGGCGACGCCGCATGCCCTGCGCCACAGTTTCGCCACCCACCTGCTGGCCGGCGGCGGCGACCTGCGCACCATCCAGGAACTGCTGGGCCATGCCTCGCTGAGCACCACCCAGCGCTATACGGACGTCGATGCGGCCCGCCTGCAAACGGTCTATGAGAGAACCCATCCGCGGGCGCGCCGGGCAAAGGACTAGACCACCGGCCCGGCGAAAAGGTCACAGCCTCATTCCGTCTGTGTGATCCCTGTACTACCCGGTGGCGGCCTGAAACACCGATACTGCCCCCCAAAATAACCTGTTCATCAAAAAAATGTCGTGGGGGCATCATGTATTCCAAATTTTTCGCTTTCTTATTGATCCTCGTTTTAACCGTTGCCGGTCAGCCGGCCGCCGCTGAAGAAACCCTGAAACCGTTCGTTCTGGCCTATACCGCCCAGGGGGATATGCAGGCCGCCGTCGCCGAGGTTAAGAGCAAACTGCAAAAAGGCGGCTTCACCATCGCCGGTCAGTATTCACCCTATCCCTCGGCCACCATCATCGCCGTCACCAGCGACGCCTTGAAATCAGGCGTGGCACAATCCGACTTCGGCGGCTACGGCGCCGCCCAGCGGGTGACGGTGACGGAAGTAAACGGCTCCCTACAGGTCGCCTACACCAATCCCAGATACATGGCTGCCGCCTACCGCCTGGCCGACGGCCTTTCAGGCCCGGCCAAACGATTGCAGGCGGCGCTCGGCCGCGACAAGGATTACGGCCCCGAGGACGGCATGACCGGTCCGGACCTGCGCGGCTATCACTACATGTTCGGCATGGAATACTTCGACGAACCGAGCGTCCTCAATGAGGCCGACAGTTACGAGGCCGCCGTCGCCGCCGTCGAAAAAGGCCTGGCCAGCAAAACCAGCGGTGTTTCCAAGGTCTACCGGATCGACATCCCGGGCAAGAAGGAAACGGTCTTCGGCGTCGCCATGAACGGCAAGGGGACGGACGGCGGCAAGATGCAGGACGATGCCTACATCATGAGCCAAATCGATTTCAAGGATACCCGCTCCACCGGCCACCTGCCCTATGAAATCCTGGTGTCCGGCAACAAGGCCTATGCGCTTTACGCCCGTTTCCGCATCGCCATCAATTTCCCGGACCTGTCGATGATGGGTTCCAACAGCTTCATGAGCATCATGGAATGCCCGACCAACATCGAACGGGCCCTGACACTGGCCGCCGGCGGCAAACTAGACAGTCAATAATTCAGTGGGCGCGTTTGTAGAGTACGCCTACCCCATCCGGAAAGGTCTTGTTCCTCCTGGAATCCTTTTCTAACACCTGGGGTCCGGTCATTGGCCGGACCCTTTTTTCTAGTGGCGGCGGGACCAGGCCAGGAAGACCGGACCGAGGGCGACGACAACGGCGCTGAGCACGAAAGCAGCGCCCCAGGAGGCAATGACCACCCCGCCGCCGGTCACATCCAGCACCACGCCGAACATCAGCGGCCCGGCAAAGGAGCCGCCGAAACCGATCATCGAATGCACGGCCATGGTCGCCCCCCGGTAGCCTTGCGGCGCGGCGGCGACGACGCCCGCCGTGATCGACCCGGAATCGGCGGTGACCGTCACCGCATAGACGCAGACCAGGACCAGCAGCAGCCAATAAGGCAGGTAGGCCGCGAAGCCGATGCCCATCGCCAGGATGGCGGAGCCCAGCATGACCACGGTGATCAGCCGTTGGCGCCCGAAGCGTACGGCCAGTTCGTTGCCCACAACGCTCGACGGCAGGCCGATGATGACGACCACCGTGGCAATCACCGTAGCGCTCCAATCGGTGGCCAATCCGCTTGAACTTTCCTGCACGAAAACCAGGAAGGCGACCAGCCAGGAGCGGAAGGCGAACAGTTCGAAATTATGCGCCGCATAGGCCAGCACGTAGCCCATGGCCGGGCGGCAGCGGAGCACCGGACGGAAATCCAGCAGGTGGGTGTCGGGCGTCGTTTCCGGCTGGGCCGGTGGCGCAGGCAGGGTCACGGAAAGCAGCGCCAGGGCCAGTAACGGCCCCAGGCTGGCCGCTCCGAAAGCCCACTGCCAACCGGCCAGTTCGGCGACCTCGCCGCTCATCAGGAAGGACAGCGAGACGCCGATGGAAAAACTGGCCGTATAAAAGGCGACGGCGCGGCTTTGTTTGCCGCCAAGATGGTCGCTGAGCAGCTTCAGGCCCGGCATGTAGGTTCCGGCCATGCCGATCCCGGCCAGGGCGCGGAAGGCCATGGCCGTCCAGAAGCCTTCGGCGAACAGGGCGAAAACCACCGACGCGGCGGCGCTGAGCAGCGTACTCAGCACATAGATGCGGCGCGACGAGACCCGGTCGGTGAGGCTGACCAGCACCGGCACGGCCAGCAGGTAGCCGCCGTAAAAGATGCCGTTGATCCAGCCGGCGTCGGTGTTGCTGAGGCCCCAGTGCGTCTGGAAGCCCGGTTGCAGGGCCGGAAAGGAGGCCACCCCGGTCATGCCGAGAACCTCGGTCAGGCACAGCACGACGGTGATGGCGACTGGGTTGGATGCCCGGAACATAAGGTTGGTGTTTACGCCTGCACCCAGACCCAGGCGTCGTTGCGCTGAGACAGGTCGAAGTAGCGGGCCTCACCCTTCATCAGCAGATTGGTGGCCTGGGCGGCCAGTTTTTCCCAAAGGGCATCGCCGACGATGGCGATTTTATCGAAGTGGTGCCAGTGGGTCATGCCGAAGGTGAAATCGTCCCAGGCGGCCAGCGGTTCCCAGCCGTCGAAGCCTTCCAGGTCGACCAGCAGGCAGATGCTGCCGTGCTCTTCAATGAGCAGTTCCAGTTCCGGCATGAATTCCTGGTAATCGGCATCGGTCAGCTTTCCGGTGGCGCGGATACCGACGATCTTGCCGTTACTCTGGGGCAGCATTTCAAACATGGGTTCTACTCCCACGTAAAATGATACCCCCGTTACCGGGACATGGGTACTTTATTCGACGGGCACAACAAGAGAGCCCGCGTCCGGTCAGATGTGCAGGGCCCGCCCGTCGACGGCCAGGGCCGCTTCCTTGACCGATTCGGAAAGGCCCGGATGGGCATGGCAGGTGCGGGCGATGTCTTCCGCCGAGCCGCCGAATTCCATCACTGAGACGGCTTCCTGGATAAGGTCGCCGGCGGCCGGTCCGATGATGTGGACGCCCAGCACCCGATCGGTTTCGGCATCGGCCAGCACCTTGACGAAGCCGTCAGAGTCGGCGTTGCAGCGGGCCCGCGAGTTGGCGGAAAACGGGAACTTGCCGGCTTTATAGGCGACGCCCTCTTCCTTCAACTGTTCTTCGGTCTTGCCCAGGGCCGCTACTTCCGGCCAGGTGTAGACGACGCCCGGAATGGCGTCATAGCCCACATGCCCGGCCTGTCCGGCGAGGATTTCAACGACGGCAACGCCCTCTTCCTCGGCCTTGTGGGCCAGCATGGCGCCGCCGATAACGTCGCCGATGGCGTAAATACCGTCCACGTTGGTCTTGAAATGGCCGTCGGTCTTGACGAACCCCCGGTCCATTTCGACGCCTGCGGCTTCCAGGCCGAGGCCGTCGGTGTAGGGCCGGCGGCCGATGGAGACCAGCACGACGTCGGCCTTGAGGGTTTCGGCATCGCCGCCCTTGACCGGCTCGACCGTCAGCGTCACCCCGGTCTTGGCGGCCTTGGCTCCGGTCACCTTGGAACTCAACATGAACTTCATCTTCTGCTTTTTGAGGATGCGGTTCATGTTCTTGCAAATCTCCGCATCCATGCCGGGCAGGATGGTGTCGAGGAATTCGACGACCGTCACCTCGGCGCCCAAACGCCGCCACACCGAGCCCAGTTCCAGGCCGATGACCCCGGCCCCGACGACGATCATTTTCTTCGGCACCTTGCCCAAAGACAGCGCCCCGGTGGAGCTGACGATCTGTTTCTCGTCGATATCGACGCCCGGCAGCGGCGTCACCTCGGAGCCGGTGGCAATGAGGATGTTCTTGGTCGCCAGCGTCTGTTTCTTGCCTTTAGCGGGCGTCACCTCGACCGCACCGGCCCCGGCGATAGCGCCGGCGCCGATGACGTAGTCGACCTTGTTTTTCTTGAACAGGAAGGCGATGCCGCCGGTGAGGTCGGCGACCACTTTGTCCTTGCGGGCCAGCATGGTCTTCAGGTCCAGCTCCAGCTTGCCGACCTTGACGCCGTGGGCCTCGAATTCATGGGCGGCGGCCTCATAATGGTGGGACGACTGCAACAGGGCTTTCGACGGAATGCAGCCGACGTTGAGGCAGGTGCCGCCGAGCGCACCGCGTTTTTCGACGCAGGCCACCTTCATGCCCAGTTGGGCGGCGCGGATGGCGGCCACGTAACCGCCCGGACCGCCGCCGATGACGACCAGATCGTATTGGGTGTCACTCATGTTTTATCTCCAGTCGAAAAGTTTTTTAACCCAGATGCAGTTGGGTGGGGGTCAAGCTCCCGTAAATCAGGTATCCAGCATGATGCGCTGCGGATCCTCGATGCATTCCTTGACGCGGACCAGGAAGGAGACCGCCTCGCGGCCGTCGACGATGCGGTGATCGTATGACAAAGCCAGGTACATCATGGGCCGCGCTTCGATGGAGCCGTCGGGCATGACCATCGGGCGCTGCTGGATCTTGTGCATGCCGAGGATGCCGGACTGCGGCGGGTTGAGGATCGGCGTCGAATTCAGCGATCCGTAGACGCCGCCGTTGGTGATGGTGAACGACCCACCGGCCATCTCGTCCATGGACAGCTTGCCTTCCCGCGCCCTGAGGCCGTAATCGCGGATGGTGTTTTCGATCTCGGCGAAGCTCAAAGCATCGGCGTCGCGCACCACCGGCACTACCAGGCCCTGCGGCGTACCGATGGCCACCGAGATGTCGTAGTAGTTCTTGTAGATGATCTCGTCACCGGCAATCTCGGCGTTGACGGCCGGGAATTCACGCAGCGCCACGACGGCGGCTTTCAGGAAGAACGACATGAAGCCGACCTTGACGCCGTGCTTCTTCTCGAAGGCCTCCTTGTACTGGCCCCGCATCGCCATCAGCGCACCCATATCGCATTCGTTGAAGGTGGTCAGCATGGCCGCCGTGTTCTGGGCTTCCTTGAGACGCCCGGCGACCATCTTGCGCAGCCTCGACATCTTGACCTTTTCCTCGCGCGGACCGGCTGGACGCGGCGGGTACTGGGCCGGAGCCCCTGCCGGGGCTGCCGGAGCCGCCGCCGGAGCGGGGGCAGGAGCCGCAGCAGCCGCCGGAGCCGCGCCGCCGCCGTCCTTCATAAAGGCCAGCACGTCACCCTTGGTGATGCGGCCGTCCTTGCCGGTGCCGGCAATCTGCGCCGCATCAAGGCTGTTTTCGGCGACCAGTTTTTTCACCGCCGGCGACAGGGCAGCGGCGGCCGGGGCCGGAGCTGGGGCCGCAGCCGCTTCCGGGGCGGCAGCCGGTGCCGGGGCCGCTTCCGGGGCGGGGGCCGCCTCGAACATCGGTTCGGGCGCCGCTTCTTCCTTCTTCGCCGGCGCCTTGGCCGGGGCGCCTTCGCCTTCGGCAATCATGCCCAAAATGGCGCCGACCTCGACATCGGCGCCTTCGGCGGCGGTGATCTCGCTCAAGGTGCCGGCGACCGGGGAATTGACTTCCATGGAGACCTTGTCGGTTTCCAGTTCGCAAACCGCTTCGTCAACGGCAATTGCGTCGCCGACGGCTTTAAACCAAGTGGTCACCGTCGCTTCGGCAACGGATTCGCCCAGGGTCGGTACTTTGATTTCTGTGGCCATGATTTTCCTCAATCCTCATCTTTATGGTGGCTGCCACCCGTGAATTTAAATGCCCGCAGGAACGGCTGTTGCAGGTCTTTGACCGGAACGCTGAGCGCCTCCCTGACCAGGGTGGTCTGCTCGGCGACATGCTTCTTGGCCGAACCGGTGGCCGGGGAAGCCGATGCCTTGCGGCCCACGAAAAGGGGTTTGGCCGTGGGGCCCTGCATTTCCTCGACCAGATGGGCCAAACGGGGCTGGACGAACATCCAGCCGCCCATGTTGGCCGGTTCCTCCTGGCACCAGATGACTTCCGCCTTCGGATAGCGGGCCAGTTGCTGGCGCAGGGTCTGGCGCGGCCAGGGATAGAACTGTTCGACGCGGACGATCGCCACGTCCTTGATTTTCTCCTCGCGCCGGGCCTGCAACAGGTCGTAATAGACCTTGCCGGAACAGAGCACGAGGCGTTTGACGTTCTTGTCGATGGCGATGCGGTCAACTTCGGGGATGACCCGCCGGAAATGGGTGTCGGGACCCATCTCGCCCAGGTTGGAGACCACCAGCTTGTGGCGCAGCAGGGATTTCGGCGCCATGACGATCAGCGGTTTGCGGAAATTGCGCTTCATCTGGCGGCGCAGGATGTGGAAGAAGTTGGACGGTGTCGTGCAATTGACCACCTGCCAGTTGTCCTCGGCCGACGATTGCAGGTAGCGTTCCAGGCGGGCCGAGGAATGTTCCGGGCCCTGGCCTTCGAAACCGTGCGGCAACAGCATGACGACGCCGGACAGCCGCAGCCATTTGGATTCACCGCTTGAGACGAACTGGTCGATGATGACCTGGGCGCCGTTGGCGAAATCGCCGAACTGGGCTTCCCACAAGACAAGCTTGTTGGGATCGGCCAGGGTATAACCGTATTCGAATCCCAGAACCCCGGCCTCGGAAAGCGGACTGTCGAGCACTTCGAAATAGCCCTGGTCGCGGCGGATGTTGTTGAGCGGGATGAACTTGTTTTCATTTTCCTGGTCGGTCAGCACGCAGTGCCGGTGCGAGAAGGTGCCGCGTCCGGAATCCTGGCCGGACAGGCGCACCCCGTAGCCTTCGGCCAACAGCGTGCCGTAGGCCAGGGCCTCGGCGGTGGACCAGTCGACGCCTTCGCCGCTCTCGATCATCTTGCGCTTGGCTTTCAGCTGGCGGGCGATCTTGGAATTGAGGTTGAAGTTGGCGGGCGGCTCGGAGAGGGCGGTGCCGACCTCGCGCAGCAGTTCCATGGGAACCGAGGTTTCGTATTCCTGCAACTCTTCCTCGCCGGTCAGGTGGACCAGGCCCTTCCATTCGCCTTCGAACCAGTCGGCCTTGTTGGGCTTGTAGTTTTTCGCCGCCTCGAAGTCCTTCTCCAGCCGGGCGTCGAAATCGGCGTCCATCTGCTTGGCCTCGGCTTCCGAGAGCACATTTTCAGCGGCCAGTTTTTGGGCATAAAGGGTGCGGGTCGTCGGATGCTTGGCGATGGCCTTGTACATCAGCGGCTGCGTGAACATCGGCTCGTCGCCTTCGTTGTGGCCGTGGCGGCGGTAGCAGAACATGTCGATGACCACGTCCTTGCCGAACTCGTGGCGGAATTCGGCGGCGATGCGCGCGATATGGACGACCGCTTCCGGGTCGTCGCCGTTGACGTGGAAGATCGGCGCCTGCACGGCCTTGGCCAAGTCCGAACAATAGGGCCCGGAGCGGTGCTTCGACGGGTTGGTGGTGAAGCCGATCTGGTTGTTGACGATGAAATGGACGGTGCCGCCGGTCTGGTAACCGGCGAGCTGCGACATATCGAGGCTCTCGAAGACCAGCCCCTGGCCGGAAAAGGCGGCGTCGCCGTGCATCAAGAGGCCGAACACCTGGCGGCGGGCCTTGTCGCCGCGCTGGTCCTGTTTGGCCCGCACCTTGCCCTGGACGACGGTGTTGACCGCTTCCAGGTGCGACGGGTTGGCGGTCAGGCTGAGGTGAATCTGGTTGCTGTCGAAGACCCGGTCGGACGAGGTGCCCAGGTGGTATTTGACGTCGCCGGAGCCCTGCACATATTCGGGCTGCGCCGAGACGCCTTCGAATTCCGAGAACATCGCCACATAAGGCTTGGCCATAATGCTGGCCAGCACATTGAGGCGTCCGCGGTGCGGCATGCCGATCACGCATTCCTTGACGCCCAGCTGGCTGGAGCGTTTGAGGATTTGTTCCAGGGCGGCGATCATCGATTCGCCGCCGTCCAGGCCGAACCGCTTGGTGCCTTTGTATTTCTTATCCAGGAACTGCTCGAAGCCTTCCGCCTCGACGAGGCGTTCATAGATGGCCCGCTTGCCCTTGAGCGTGAACTGGGTGCGGTTGTGGGCGCCTTCGATGCGGTATTGGATCCAGTTGCGTTCGTCGGGCTCCTGCATGTGCATGTACTCGACGCCGATGTTGGAACAATAGGTATCCTTCAGCACCTGCAGGATTTCCCGCGCCGTCGCCGTTTCCAGGCCGAGCACGTTGTTGATGAAGATGGGCCGGTCCATGTCGGTCTCGGTGAAGCCGAAGGTCTTCGGATCGAGTTCCGGATGGTAGACGGTGCCTTCCAGGTTGAGGGGGTCGAAGGTGGCGATCAGGTGGCCGCGCACCCGGTAGACGCGGATCATCATCAGGGCGGCCAGGGAATCCCGGGTCGCTTCGCGTACCGCCTCGGCGGACGGCCGTCCGGCCAGGCCGCGGGCCAGGGTGGCCGGCGGCGGCGCCAGTCCGGCATTGCTTTCCAAAACTTCGCTGGGGCTGCCGCCGTTGTCGGCGTGCTGGCCGATGACGCCGGTTTCCGAGGGAGCCCAGCTGGCCCCTTGTTGGTCGGCCATCAGGGTATCCGCATCGTCGTCGAAGCCGGTGAAGACCTCCTGCCAGCTGACATCCACCGACCGGGGGTTTTCCAGGTAGCGGGCGTACATCTCGGCAATAAAGGTCGCGTTGGTCCCGTTCAACAACGATTCCAGGGTCGTCGTCATGGCTTCTCCGGAACCGCTTTCGCGATCCCCTCCCTAAATGTTTCCCAGAGCCCTTGTGCCCTATGCGGCAACTGCCGTCAGCCCTTGAGCGCCTCCAGCATGGTCGACCCGATCGCCGCCGGTGAATCGGAAACGTGGATACCGGCGCTTTTCAGGGCTTCGATCTTATCCGCCGCCGTGCCTTTGCCGCCGGAGATAATGGCCCCGGCATGGCCCATGCGGCGGCCGGGAGGCGCCGTCATCCCGGCGATAAAGCCAACCACCGGTTTTTTGGTTTTCGACGATTTGACGAGGTCGGCGGCTTCCTCTTCGGCGGAACCGCCGATCTCGCCGATCATGACAATGGATTCGGTTTCGTCATCGGCAATGAACATTTCCAGGCAATCGACGAAGTTGGTGCCGTTGACCGGGTCGCCGCCGATGCCGATGCAGGTGGTCTGGCCGAGGCCGGCCGCCGTCGTCTGCGCCACCGCTTCATAGGTCAGGGTGCCGGAACGCGAGACGATACCGACATTGCCGCGGTTGTGGATGTGGCCCGGCATGATGCCGATCTTGCATTCGCCCGGCGTGATAATGCCCGGACAGTTGGGACCGATGAGCCGGGTGTTGGAGCCTTCCAGCGCCTTCTTGACGCGCACCATGTCGAGCACCGGCACGCCTTCGGTAATGCAGACGGCCAGTTCGATCTCGGCGTCGATGGCTTCCAGGATGGCGTCGGCCGCGAACGGCGGCGGCACATAGATGACGGTGGCATTGGCGCCGGTCGCCTCGACGGCGTCGGCAACGGTGTCATAGACCGGCAGGTCGAGGTGGGTGGAACCGCCCTTGCCCGGCGTCACGCCGCCGACCATCCGGGTGCCGTAGGCAATAGCCTGTTCGGAGTGGAAGGTTCCCTGGGCGCCGGTGAAGCCCTGGCAAATGACTTTGGTATCGGAATTAACGAGAACAGCCATTTTATGCGGCCTCCTTGACGGCTTTGACAACCTTTTCGGCGGCATCGCCCAGGTCATCGGCAGAAACGATGGGAAGGCCGGACTCGGCCAGGATTTTCTTGCCCATTTCCACGTTGGTGCCCTCCAAGCGGACCACCAGCGGCACGTTGAGGCTGACCTCGCGGGCCGCCGCAACGACGCCTTCGGCGATAACGTCGCAACGCATGATGCCGCCGAAGATATTGACCAAAATGCCTTCCACGTTGGGATCGGACAGGATCAGCTTAAAGGCCGTGGTGACGCGCTCTTTCGTCGCCCCGCCGCCGACGTCCAGGAAGTTGGCCGGGTCGCCGCCGTAGAGCTTGATGATGTCCATGGTCCCCATGGCCAGGCCGGCGCCGTTGACCATGCAGCCGATGTTACCGTCCAGCTTGATATAGCTGAGGTCGTGGCGGGCGGCTTCCAGTTCCATGGGGTCTTCTTCGTCCTCGTCGCGCAGTTCCTCGATGTCCTTGTGACGGAACAAGGCGTTGTCGTCGAAGTTCATCTTGGCGTCGAGGGCGATAACGTCGCCGGCGCCGGTAACCACCAGCGGGTTGATCTCGACGAGGCTGGCGTCGAGGCCGGTGAAGGCCTTGTAGATGCTGAGGAGCAATTTGACGGCGGAACCGACCTGCTTGCCTTCGAGGCCCAGTTTGAAAGCCAATTGGCGGGCGTGGTAGGGCTGGATGCCGATGGCCGGGTCGATGGAAATCTTGTGGATTTTGTCGGGTGTTTTTTCGGCCACTTCCTCGATATCCATGCCGCCTTCGGTGGAGGCCATGATGGTAATGGTCGAGGTGGCGCGGTCGATCAGCAGGCTGAGGTAAAGCTCGTGGGCGATGTCGCAGCCCTCTTCGATATAAACGCGCTTCACTTCCTTGCCGTCGGGGCCGGTCTGATGGGTGACCAGGGTCATGCCCAGCATGTTATCAACGGTGTCGCGCACCTCATCGATGGATTTGACCACCTTGACGCCGCCGCCCTTACCGCGGCCGCCGGCGTGAATCTGCGCTTTGACCACCCAAACCGGGCCGCCCAATTCATTGGCGATGGTCTCGGCTTCCGGCACCGTGTAGGCAACGCCTCCCTGCGGCACGGCAACGCCGAAACCGGCCAGTAATTTCTTGGCTTGATACTCGTGAATATTCATCAGCGATCCAATTGCTCTATCAAACAGTTAGGGGGTCCGACCCCCGGGTTCAAGGAGCCTCCGGAGAGGCAAGCTGCGGGGGTGCCTGCGACGCCCCCGCCATCCCGCTTTACGTTATTACCTGCGGGCTTTTCTCTTTGCCGGCGCTTTTGTGCGGGCCGGAGCCTTCTTTTTGGCCGGGGCTGTGCGTTTGGCCGGAGCTTTTTTGCGGGCCGGGGCTTTACGTTTGGCCGGGGCTTTTTTGCGGGCCGGGGCTCTGCGTTTGGCCGGGGCCGCTTTCTTCTTGGCGGCCGCTTTGATTTTCTCGATGGCCCGGATCAGCCCCTTGACGGCACTCACGGACTTGCGGAACTGGGTGCGTTCGCCGGCATCCAGCTTGATCTCGACAATGCGTTCGACGCCGCGGGCGCCGATCACGGTGGGCACGCCGACGTACATGTCCTTGACCCCGTATTCGCCTTTCAGGTAGGCGGCGCAGGGCAGCACGCGCTTTTTGTCCTTGAGGTAACTCTCCGCCATTTGCACGGCGGCACTGGCCGGGGCGTAAAAGGCGGAACCGGTTTTCAGCAGGCCGACGATCTCGGCGCCGCCGTCGCGGGTCCTCTGGACGATCTCGTCGAGCTTCTTCTGGGTGAGCCACTTCATCTTCACCAGGTCCGGCAGCGGGATACCGGCTACCGTCGAATAACGCACCGAGGGGACCATGGTGTCGCCGTGGCCGCCGAGGACGAAGGCGGTGACGTCTTCCACCGAGACCTTCATGGCGTCGGCCAGGAAATAACGGAAACGGGCCGCATCCAGCACACCGGCCATGCCGACCACTTTGTTGACGGGCAGGCGGGAAGCCTTTTGCAGGACCCAGACCATGGCGTCCAGCGGATTGGTGATGCAGATGACAAAGGCTTTCGGGCAGTTCTGCCTGATGCCTTCACCGACCGCTTCCATGACCGCGGTGTTGATGCCCAACAGGTCGTCGCGGCTCATGCCCGGCTTGCGGGCGACACCGGCGGTGACGATGACCACGTCGGCGCCTTTGATCGCGGCGTAGCTGTTGGCGCCCTTCAGATTGGAGTCAAAACCCTCGATCGGCGAGGACTCGGCGATGTCCAGGGATTTGCCCTGGGGGATGCCCTTGACGATGTCGAACATGACGACATCGCCCAATTCCTTGAGGCCGACGAGGTGGGCCAGCGTTCCGCCGATATTGCCTGCGCCGACAAGCGCGATTTTATTGCGTGCCATATACTTGATCCCTGGGTCGAACTGATTATCCAAAAAAGGCGGCTTTTACAGCCGCACACTTAAAACTATAGACAGGTTTAGTACCGCGATTCCGGTGCCGGGGCAAGCCCCAGCCGCCCCGGAACCCCGGGCTTAAGCACCGGTTTCCCAACGCCTTGACGGCGGGCATGGCGGCGGCAGAAGCCCATTTTAAGCCTACATCCCATTTTATGCTTGCTCGATTTCCCCGGTGACGTGTGCTTGCGCCATGTAGTCTTCCGACTGCATTTCGATAAGCCGCGAGACGGTGCGCTGGAATTCAAAGGCGCCGTCGCCCTCCGTATACAGTTCTTCGGTGGGGACACTGGCCGAACACAGGAAGTTGACCTTGTGCTCGTAAAGGGCGTCGACGAGGGTCACGAAACGCTTGGCTTCGTTGCGGTTGGACGGGCCCAGTTTGGGGATGCCGCACATGATCAGGGTGTGGTAGGCCCGCGCAATGGAGAGAAAATCACCGGGCCCCAGGGGCTGTTCACAGAGGTCTTCAAAGCCGACCATGGCCACCCCGTCGGCGGCCCGGGGGATTTCCACGGTGCGGCCGAGCACGGTGAGGTATTCGGACCCTGCCTGGATGCCGCGGATCAGCTTATTGAAATCGGTGCGCAGTTGCTGGTCGGTCTGTTCGCTCTGCGGCGCCAGGTAGACGTCCATGGCGCGCAGCGATTCCAGGCGGTAGTCCTTGCCGCCTTCCAGTTCCAGGACATCCAGTTTCTGCTCGATAAGGGCGATGAAGGGCAGGAAGCGGTCGCGCTTGAGGCCGCCCTTATAGAGATCGCCGGGCGGCCGGTTCGAGGTGGCGACGACCACCACCCCGGCCTCGAACAGGGCCTCGAACAGGCGTCCCAGGATCATGGCGTCGGCGATATCCAGCACCTGGAATTCGTCGAAACAGAGCAGCCAGGCCTCTTCCGCCATGGTGGCGGCCAGCGGCGGGATCGGGTCGTCGGCGTGTTTTTCCTCCTTGCGCAGCTTGTTGAGGCGGAAGTGGACCTGTTGCATGAAGGCGTGGAAGTGGACCCGTTTTTTGCGGTCCACCGGCGCCCCTTCGAAAAACAGGTCCATCAGCATGGATTTGCCGCGCCCCACCCCGCCGAACATATACAATCCCTGCGGCGGGTCTTCGCGCCGCCGGGTCAGGCCGAAACGCGCCTTCCAGCCGCCGAAGCCGGTCGCCGGTTCATAATGGTCGAGGGCATGGTGCAGGCTTTGCAGCTTTTCCACGGCCAGGGCCTGGGCCGGGTCGGGCTTGATGTCGCCGGCCTGCAACAACGCCCGGTAGGCGATCAGCGGCGTTTGTTGGATGGACGGGGAATCGTTCGGCATGGATTACGGTCAGGGCTCGCCTTTGGGGGTCGCTTGGTTGTTTCTGTTATGTGGCCGACGGCCACAGACCAATCAAGCCAAAAGACGCGGACATTTCAAGCTCTCTATGTTTATTACAAATTACTGATATAATTGCCGAAAAGGTTTGGCTTAAGAAGCGCCGCACTAGGCGACGGGGGATAGACAACAACCAGGCGGTAGCCACCACCCTATGACGGAGACACTGTTCAGCCACGAAACGGCCATCCGGCTCGGTTTCTTTTTCGGCATCCTGGCGGTTATGGCGTTGTGGGAAATCCTCGCCCCGCGCCGGGGTTTAAGCCGCTCCAAAGCGGTGCGGTGGACCGCCAACTTAGGGATTGTCGCCCTCAACACGGTCCTCTTGCGCCTGATCTTCCCGGCCACCGCCGTCGGCCTGGCGGCTTTGGCGGCGGAACGCGGCTGGGGCCTGCTCAGCGCTATTGCCCTCCCCTATGAACTGGCCGTCCTGTGTTCGGTGGTCCTTCTCGACTTCGCCATCTACTTGCAACATGTGCTGTTCCATGCGGTGCCGGTGTTGTGGCGGCTGCACCGCATGCACCACGCCGACCAGGATTTCGACGTCACCACCGGGGCCCGCTTCCACCCCATCGAGATCGTGCTGTCCATGGTCCTCAAGCTGGCCGTGGTGGTGGCCCTGGGACCGCCGGTCCTGGGCGTGCTGATCTTCGAAGTGCTGCTCAACGGCACGGCCATGTTCAACCACGCCAACGCCCGCCTGCCCTTAGGCGCCGACCGGGTTTTGCGTTTGCTGGTGGTGACCCCCGATATGCACCGGGTGCATCATTCGGTGACGCCGGAGGAAGCCAACAGCAACTTCGGCTTCAACCTGCCCTGGTGGGACCGCCTGCTGGGCACCTATCGCGCCCAGCCCGCACAGGGCCACGAGGCGATGACCATCGGCATCGACCAATTCCGCGAGGCCGCCGATCAACAACTGCACAACATGCTTGTTCAGCCGTTCCGGAGCGGCGCCGGCGACTACGCCATCAACCGCCGGGACTGGAAGCGGGACGAGGGTCGATGAGCAAACAAAAAATCTATGACCGCATCGCCCGCCTTTACGACATCCTCGACCTGCCGTTCGAGCAGGGCCGCTATAAGCCGATCCGCCGGGAAATGTTCACCGGGCTTAAAGGCGACCTGCTGGACGCCGGGGTCGGCACCGGGCGCAATTTCTCCCATTACCCGGACAGTTCCACCGTTACCGGCATCGACCTCAGCCCGGCCATGCTGGGCCGCGCCCGCAAGCGCCAGGATAAACTCGGCGCGGCCATCGACCTGCACGAAATGAATGTCATGGAGATGGATTTTGCCGACGACAGCTTCGACGGCGTCGTCTCGACCTTCCTCTGTTGCGTGCTGGAGCCGGAAGACCAGACACCGGCGCTGAAAGAACTCCGCCGGGTCTGCCGCCCGGACGGCGAGGTGCATATCCTCGAATACGACCTCTCGGAAAATCCCTGGCAGCGGTTTGTTATGAAATTATGGGCACCGTGGGTCAAGTTCGCCTACGGCGCCGCCTTCGACCGCAACACCGAGCAATACCTGGAGGCCGCCGGCCTGGAACTGGTGGAAAAGCGATTCCTCTATAAGGACATCATCAAGCTGCTGATCGCCAAACCGAAATGAACCGGCCTGCGGCCTGATGGGGGACTCGACTCCCACTCAACAGCCCTTTTTTTCTGGAGCTTGCCCCCAACCCAACTGCGCCTGGAAAAAGCTTAAGGGACTTGGCCCCTAACTTCTTCGCTTACCCAGTCCCATCTTGATACCGGCGATGGCTTCGCCCGGGTTGAGGCCCTTCGGGCAGGTGCTGGTGCAGTTCATGATGGTGTGGCAACGGAACAGCCGGAACGGATCGTCCAGGTCGTCGAGCCGCTCGCCGGTCGCTTCATCCCGGGAATCGGCGATAAAGCGGTAGGACTGCAACAACACGGCGGGTCCTAAGTAGCGGTCGCCGTTCCACCAATAGCTGGGGCAACTGGTCTGGCAACAGAAACACAGGATGCATTCCCACAGGCCGTCCAGTTTGGCGCGGTCTTCCGGCGATTGCAGGCGTTCGCCTTGCGGCAGCGGGCTGTCGGTCTTTATCCAGGGTTCGATCGAGGCATACTGGGCATAGGGCACGGAGAGGTCCGGCACCAGGTCCTTGACCACCGCCATGTGCGGCAGCGGATAGATTTTGACGTCGCCCTTGATCTCGTCGATGGCCTTGGTGCAGGCCAGCGTATTGGTGCCGTCGATGTTGAACGAACACGAGCCGCAGACCCCTTCCCGGCAGGAACGGCGGAAGGTCAGCGTCGGGTCCATTTCGTTTTTCATTTTCAGAAGCGCATCGAGGACCATCGGCCCACAGCTGTCCATATCGACCTCGAAGGTGTCCAGGCGCGGGGTCTCGCCGCTGTCCGGATCGAACCGGTAGATCTTGAAGCGGCGGATATTGGTGGCGCCGTCCGGGGCCTTGTGGGTCTTGCCCTTGGTGATTTTGGAATTGGCGGGAAGTGTGAATTCAACCATGTCAGTACACCCGTTCCTTGGGCTCGATGTAGTCGACCTCGTCGGTTAGCGTCCAGGTATGCACCGGCCGGTAACTGAGCGACACCTTGCCGTCGTCGCCGATGGTGGCCAGCGTGTGTTTCATCCAGACCTCGTCGTCGCGGTCAGGATGGTCTTCGTGGGCATGGGCGCCGCGGCTTTCCTGGCGGGCTTCCGCCGAGAACATGGTCGCCTTGGCGCAAGCCATGAGGTTTTCCAGTTCCAGAGCCTCGACCAGGTCCGAGTTCCAAATGAGGGACTTGTCGGCAACATTGATGTCAGCCAGCGAGGCATCGACCTCCATAATCTTCTGGCAGCCTTCGGTCAGCACCTCCGTGGTGCGGAAGACGGCGGCGTTGTTCTGCATGGTGCGTTGCATGGCAAGCCTGATCTCGCTGGTCTTCTTTGAACCATTGGCGTTGCGCAGCTTATCGAGGCGCGACAGCGCCAGGTCCGCCGAGTCCTTGGGCAATTCTTTCTGCGTTGCGCCCGGCGTCACCAGTTCGGCGGCGCGGATGGCGGCGGCGCGCCCGAAGACGACGATATCCAGCAGCGAATTGGTGCCCAGCCGGTTGGCCCCGTGCACCGAGGCGCAGGCGCATTCGCCGATGGCCATGAGGCCGTCGCAAACCGCGTCCGGGTCGTCCGCCGTCGGCCGCAAGGCTTCGCCGTGGTGGTTGGTGGGAATACCGCCCATGTTGTAGTGGACGGTGGGCAACACCGGGATCGGTTCCTTGGTGGCGTCGACGCCGGCGAAAATCTTCGCCGTTTCGGTGATGCCGGGCAGCCGTTCCCACAAGACCTCGGAGCCTAGGTGTTCCAGGTGCAGGTAGATGTAATCGTTTTCCGCCCCGACGCCGCGGCCTTCGCGGATCTCAACGGTCATCGACCGGCTGACCACGTCGCGGGAGGCCAGGTCCTTGGCGGTCGGCGCGTAGCGCTCCATGAAGCGTTCGCCTTCCGAATTGGTCAGGTAGCCGCCTTCGCCGCGCGCCCCTTCGGTGATCAGGCAGCCCGAACCGTAGATGCCGGTCGGGTGGAACTGCACAAATTCATGGTCTTGTAAGGGCAATCCGGCGCGGGCCACCATGCCGTTGCCGTCGCCGGTGCAGGTGTGGGCCGAGGTGCAGGAGAAATAGGCCCGCCCGTAACCGCCGGTGGCCATCACCGTTTGCCGCGCCCGGAAGCGGTGGATGGTGCCGTCGTCCAGGTTCCAGGCGATGACGCCGCGGCATTCACCGTCATCGTCCATGATCAGGTCGATGGCGATGTATTCGACGAAAAACTCGGCCCCGTGCTTGAGGCTCTGTTGATACAGCGTGTGCAGGATGGCATGGCCGGTACGGTCGGCCGCCGCGCAGGCACGTTCCACCGGCGCTTCGCCGTAATTGCTCATGTGGCCGCCGAAGGGCCGCTGGTAGATCTTGCCCTCTTCGGTGCGCGAGAACGGCACGCCGAAGTGTTCCAGTTCGTAGACGGCGGGTACCGCGTTGCGGCACATGTATTCGATGGCGTCCTGGTCGCCGAGCCAGTCGGACCCCTTGACCGTGTCGTACATGTGCCATTCCCATTTGTCTTCGGCCATGTTGCCCAAAGAGGCGCCGACGCCGCCCTGGGCGGCAACCGTGTGGCTGCGGGTCGGGAAAACCTTGGTGATGCAGGCGGTCTTGAGGCCGGCCGCGGTCATGCCCAGCGTCGCCCGCAAACCGGCTCCGCCGGCGCCGACGACGATGACGTCATAGGTGTGATCGATGATTTCGTAGCCTTCAGCCATGACGGGCTCAGCCTCCAAAGGTTATGCGGAGAACGGCGGCGACGCTGGACGCGCCGAAAAAAACAGCCGTGAATTTAGTGGCGATGATACTGGCCACCTTGATGCCTTCATGGTGCACATAGTCTTCAATGATCACTTGTACGCCGAGCTGGGCATGATGAAAGAGGCATATAACCAACAGCACAAGCAGCATGGCGTTGCCATGTTCGCCGGCCCAGGCGCGGTAGGTCTCATAATCGCCGCCGACCAGGGTGACCACGGAAAAGGCGAACCACAGGGACAGCGGCACCAGGGCCAGGGCGGTAAGACGCAGAACCCACCAATGTTCGATGCCTTCCTTGGCCGAACCGAGGCCGCGGGCCTTGGAAAGAGAAGAACGGTATTGCATATCAGCCTCCCCTCACGATGTAGGCCGCCGACCAGGTCAGCAGGGTAAAGACCACCGCAAACACCACCACGGCAATGCCCGAAGCCCGCAGGTTCGGCATTTCAAAGCCCATGCCGACATCCCAGAACAGGTGCCGGACGCCGTTGCCCAAGTGATAGAAAAGGGAAAAGGTCAAACCCAGCAGAACCAGCCGCCCGAGAATGGTGCCGAACAAGCCGTGCGCCAGGTTGAAGGCCTCCGGCCCGTAGGCCGCCGAGGTCAGCCAATAGGACAACAGCAGGGCACCGACGACCAGGGCGACACCGGTCATCCGGTGCAGGATCGACAGGGCCATGGTGATCTGCCATTTGTAAATCTGCAAATGCGGGGATAGCGGTCGCTCGCGGGATGTCATGTGAGAGCCTCAAATGGTAGGGTCAGAGGACCGTGACGCGGTTAATATAGTACACAAATCCTTAAACCGGCATTTGTCGCAAGTCAATGTTGCAGCGCCGTAAAAACACCGGCACGCCGCCCTTATTGCCTTGCTTTGAGGTAAATATATTCCAAGTCGAGGTGGCTGCCGACCGGGAACTGATACTGGCCGATGCGCCGGAAGCCATAGCGGCCGTAGAATTTCTGGGCGCCGGTGTTGTCCGAATAAACCCCCAGATAGAGGGACGGATCGCCCTGGGCCCGCGCCCAGCCGAGCATAACCTCCATCATCAGCCCGCCGAGGCCGGCGGATTGATAAGCAGTGGAGACGTAAAGCCGCTTGATTTCCAGGGCATCGGCGGCGGCGTCTTCAACCGGCAGCCCCAGCGGACCGGCCAGGGCATAGCCGATAAGGCCGCCGGAAACGCTTTCCGCCTTCCACACGGCGGTCTCCTGGCTGGCGACCGCCGAGGCATAATAGGCCGCTGAATGGGCGGTATCGATAAAGGCCTGCAAATCGGCCGCCGCATATAAGGGGCCGAATTTTGCGGTGAAGGTATCCGCCCCCAGCTTTGAGAGGGCCGGAACATCCCCGGCGGTGGCTTCTGCAATTGTTATGTCGCGCATCTTTTCCGGCCGGCATCACCATCAAAACGGAACAACCCCCAAGAATACCAAGCAGGCGGCCCGCCGTCTCGTTTACGATCAAAGCTTGTTGTTGTCGATTGTGCTTCTGCTTCAAGGCGCTATAAAATACAGACTGTGGAGAGCGGAAAAACCGGATTTCATGCCGGTTGGCGGAAAAATTTCCATGTCCACCCGATTGGGGCCATTTGCTTTTCCATGCCCGGCCTGATGCGGGGCAGAAAGCAGATGGATAAATAAGAAGAGGTCATTATGGAATTTGAATTTTTCATCGTCGTCACCTTGACGGGCCTGTTGGCCACCTACCTGCATCTTGTCATGGGACAGTGGGCCGGCCGCATCGGCCTGCCGCGCCTCGACTTCTCCCGGGTCATGGCCAACCTGACATACGGAGAGTCCTTTGAGGGGGAACCGTCCTATTGGGCGGGCCAGATCGCGGTATTTTTCAACGGTGTCTTTTTCGCTTTCCTCTATGCCACGGTTGTTGCCCCTTACCTGCCGGGAGAACCGATCGTCAGGGGCTTCCTGTACGGCATCATCCTCTACATCGGCTCGGGCCTGTTCTTCATCCCGATCTATCTCAAGGAAGGGGTTTTCCTCTCCCACGTCGACTCCAAGGCCTGGATTCCGCTGCTTATGGTGCATCTGATTTTCGGCCTCGTCTGCGGCTGGCTGAGCCCCATTCTCGGCTACACGGCGCCCTAAAGTCAGACTGCCTGTTGTACCGGTGAGGGTGGTCCGGAAGTCCGCCCGGGACGCCGATGTGTATGTCCTTATCCCGTTGATCGACGGCGTCCGCTATCGGGCGCTATGCGGGCTATTATAAATGACTGAGGTTAAAGTCCGCTTTTAGCCAGAAGCGGACATAGGATTTTTTCTAATTTACTCTGAACTCGGCCAGGATATGATGCCAGTATAGCTACTGGGGGGAGGTTGCTGTGAAACATTTGCGTGTTGCCATTTTCATCCTGGCCATTATCGGGATTACTGCGCCCGTTGAAGCAGCCAACCGCGTTGCCCTGATCATCGGCAACAGTGATTACAAGTTCACCCCGGCCCTGCGC
>JADHTD010000203.1 GCA_016776525.1 Rhodospirillales bacterium | reverse complement strand
AGGACCATGCGCCTGCGGGATGTCTTCAACCTGCAGGTCGGTTCTCAGATCATGTTTAACGCAACACCGGAATCAATGGTTGAGATGCGGTGTGGCGACGTCATCATGTATAACGGCCGTATGGGCCGTAAGGGCGACCGAATCGCCATTCAGATCGAAGATCGTATCGCCAAAACAAAAGGTACTTAAAAGGACTGAAATGCCGTTTTCACTTATCCTCGATATTCTTGTCGCCGTTCTGCTGATCGTCACAATTTGCTATGCGATGATGCTGAACCGTAAGCTGTCCGGCTTGCGCCGCGACAAATCAGAATTGGAACAACTGGCATCGACCTTCGCGCAATCGACGGTGCGCGCCGAGGAAAGTCTCAACAGCCTGAAGAATAATACGGATGGTTTGCAGGAACGCATCGCCAAGGCGCAGACCCTTGCCGACGATCTGATGTTCCTGATCGACCGCGGGACCTCCGTTGCCGACCAATTGGAAGATGTGGTCCGTTCCGCCCGTCCCAAGAAACCGGCGGACAAGGAAAAGAATGCCTCCGGGACCGAACAACACGAAAACCTTGATAACAATAAGAACAGTGCCGAACTTTCGGCACGGGATCATGGTGATCTGAAAAGCCGGGCTCGTTCGGAAGCCGAGCGTGAATTGCTGAAAGCATTACAGTCCGGCAGCTAGGGTGGATTTAAAGAATGTTCATTGGAAAAATTCTCTCCAAGATACGGTTTCTGCCGCTGACCATTTTTATGGCCTCGATGATGCTGACCGTCAAAGTCGGAGACATTTGGGACGGTGTCGACGGCCTTGTCTACGGGTCCATCGCCTTTACCGACGCCAAGGCACAACAGCCGAAGCAAGGTGAGACCTCGGCAGAGGGCGCCGCAGAGAAAGAGGCTGCTCCAAATGAGGACGGAGAGGAAAAAGCCGGTGACGAGGGGGAAACCGGTGATAATGCCCAAGGTGATGAAACCGCGTCGACGGGTCTGGACGATCCGACCCTGTTGACCCAGGCCGAAATTGACCTGTTGCAGCAGCTTGCCGAGCGGCGCGAGGAACTGGACGCCCGCCAGAAGGAACTGGAAATCCAAAATGGCCTGCTGCAGGCCGCTGAAACCCGCATCGACCGCAAAGTCGTCGAGTTGAAGGATTTGCAGACAACCATTGAGAGATTGCTGAAGACCTATGAAGATCAGCAAAATGCCAAATTGCAAAGCCTGGTGAAGATTTACGAGAATATGAAACCGAAGGACGCCGCCCGTATTTTCGAGGAACTGGACATGGATACCCTGCTTCTGGTCGCCGAAAGTATGAAGGAACGGAAGCTCGCGGATGTCATGTCGAAGATGAATGCCGGTAAGGCGAAGGACATGACCGTTGAATTGTCGCGGCTACGGAACTTGCCGGAGCCGGGTAAATAAGACCAGGAAAACATTGAAAAATGGTTGCGAACTAACCATCTGTGATCTAACTAAACAAATATTGGATGCACCATATTAGTTGCAAGAGCGTAACGAATAATTCGAGGGGGGATGCCACGTTCCTAGCGACGGGCCCTCAAGTGGAGTGAATAAATGGCTGTCGATAAAGATATGAGTGTTTTGATTGTCGATGATTACAAGACAATGTTGCGGATTCTGCGCAATCTTTTGAAGCAATTGGGTTTCAACAACGTCGATGAAGCGTCGGATGGTTCGGAAGCCTTGGGCAAACTTCGCGAGGGCGAGTTTAATTTTGTCATTTCCGACTGGAACATGGAACCGATGACCGGCATTCAATTGCTGCGCGAGGTCCGTGCCGATGAAAAACTCAAGGCCCTACCGTTTATTATGGTGACGGCGGAGAGTAAGTCTGAGAACGTGATTGCGGCCAAGGAGGCGGGGGTTTCCAACTACATCGTGAAGCCGTTCAACGCGGAAACCCTTAAATCCAAAATGGTCAGCGTTCTCGGTGAATTCTAAGGCTCTTGCTGTTATCCGGGGCTGACAGGAACTGCCGTTAAAGAGGAGCGTTCGAGAAATTCCGAAAAAACGCAGTGAAACCGTAAAAGTTGAAGACGTCGCCGAGGTCGTGGACAGCTTGCTCCAGGTGATTGGCGGCGATCAGATGGTCACCGATAAGGCCGGCGCGGTCGTTTTTTCCGAACTCGAGGCACTGGCTGAGTATATCCGTGCGGCAAAAGCCGAAATCTCCGCCTTACGCCCGACGGAAGTCAAAGATGAATTCATCTCCTCGGCATCCGACGAACTCGACGCCATAATCGAAGCGACGGCGGAAGCCACCCATTCGATCATGGATGCGGCCGAAGCCGTCGAAGAGGTTATCGGCGCCGTCGACGAAAAAGCCGCCGCACAGCTGACCAACGCCACCACCATGATTTACGAGGCCTGCACCTTCCAGGACATCACCGGTCAACGGGTTACCAAAATTGTGGATACGCTAAAGCACATCGAGGAAAAGGTCGATTCCCTGGTGGCGGCCTTCGGCGACGATAAGGACACTAAAAAGAAGACCCGGAAAACAGCCTCGAAGAAAACCAAAACAACGAAAGCCAAAAAAACGGCTGATAAGAAGAAAGCCTCGGACGAAGACCTGCTCAACGGTCCGCAACTTTCCGACAATGCTAAGTCCCAGGAAGAAATCGACGCCTTGTTTGCAAGCTTTGATTAGCGACTGTCCGCCATGGACAATTATGAAGCAAGTCCCGAAGAAGTAGGCCACGGAGGCAATACCATTGCCCTCTTCCTGGGCCTCTATCTGCTGATCCTGGCGTTCTTTATTCTCCTAGTCAGTATTTCTTCACTGGAAAAGATCAAATCCGAGGCCGTCATGGACAGCCTGACATCGACCTTTCAGACGCTGCTGCCGCCGACCACGAACCTGACCCAGTTCCAGGCCAAGGAAGGTGACGTGCTGGCCGGCATGCGGTTCCAGGAACAGGTGACCGGCCTCTTTGCCACCTCTATTCAGGTGGCCAAGATCGAAATCGTGCAGCCGGGCCGCCAGATGCGCATCCTGTTGCCGACCAATTCGCTTTTCCACACCGAAGAGGCCCGTTTCCGGGAATCACAACAAGCGCTGCTGGACCGGGTCGTTGCCTCGCTCAGCAGCCGCCCGCCCGGTATCCGCTTCGATATGGAATTCCTGGTCGGCAGTCCCTATACCGGCGGCAAAAGCCTGCCCATCGGCCTGACCCTTGAATTGAAGCGGGCTGGAACCTTCGCCCGCGAGATGATGGCCCGCGGGGCACCGCCGGACAGCATCGCCGTCGGTCTCAGGCCCGGCGACCCGGAAGATATCACCATTAAGTTTTTCACTCGTATCATTGACGAGGATGCCTTGCGCTTCGAAGATAGCAAAGGTCAATCCAGGCCGGAGGCGGCAAGTCCATGAAGATCGAAACCGCCGAAGAGATGATCGAACCACAGAGCACGCAACAGAACACCATGTGGATGGTTACCTTCACCGATCTGGTGTCGTTGATGCTGACCTTCTTCGTCATGCTGTTCGCCATGTCCAGCGTCAAGGTCGACCGCTGGGACACGATGGTCGACACCTTGTCCCAAAGCCTCAATCCGGAAAGCGTAAAGACCGTGGCGCGCACCACCACCAGCTTCAATATCGCCACCATCTTCCGCAAAAGGGCCATTAACCTGGATTATCTAACGGTGGTCCTGGAAGAAACAGTGGCCAAGGATCCCCTGCTCAAGGACAGCCGTATCCAGAAACTGCAGGACCGGTTGGTCATCGCCTTGCCCGGCGATATCCTGTTCCAGCCGGGCCGCGCCCTGATGACGGAAAGGGCGGGCCAAGCCCTGTTCAGCCTGGGCGGCGTGTTGCGCAACATCGGTAACCAGATCGCCGTCAACGGCCATTCCGATCCACAGCCGCCGGCGGCCGGCGAGTATGTTTCCAACTGGGAGCTTTCCCTGGCCCGGGCCATCGCCGTCGCCAATACCCTGAAGCGGTCCGGTTATCCGGACGACATTATTCCCATCGGCTTTTCCGACAGTCAGTACGGAACCTTGCCGGATGTCGCGGAAGACCGCAAACGGGCCCTGGCCCGCCGGGTCGATATTGTCATCATGCCGACGGTGGGGGACTGATCATGCGGACCCTGCCGAGCCTGTTCCGCTTGATGGCCGCCGCCGGTCTGGCGGTGTCGGTGCTGACGGCGGGCCTGACGGTTGCCGTTCCTGTCGCCGCCGAACCGGTGCGGGTGCGGGCCGAACCGAAGAACGGTTACGGCCAGATCATCTTTAATTGGCAGAGCCCCGTCGGCTATCAGGTGGCGCAAAACGGCGACCGCCTGACGGTCCGTTTCAGCCGCCCCATCGAAACCTCCTACGTCGGCATCAGCCGGCGGCTGGGAAGCTATGTCCGCCAGGTGACGGCGGGGGAAGACGGCCGCTCGGTCTCCATCCAGATGCGTCCGGGTATGACTGGTAATGCCTTCGATGTCGGCCAGCGCATCTTTGTCGAGGTCGGACCGCCGGAGGACAGCCCGGCACCCGCCACCCAGGCGGCTGAGGCCGAAACCCCGGCTTCTCAACCGGCTGCCGCCCGGCCGACGGTGCGGGTGCGGGCCGGTGAACATACCGGTTATTCCCGCCTGGTCTTCGACTGGCCGCGCCGGGTGCCCTATCGGGTCACTGAAACAGGCACGGCCGCCAGCATTACCTTCGACAGCCCGGCCACCCTCAACCTCAATGCCGTCCGCCCCGGCGGCCTGAAAAACCTCAATGCCATTACCGCCCAGGCCGGTGACGGATCGGTGACGGCCCGTCTGACGGTGCCGCAAGGGGCCCGCCTCAGGCATTTCCAGTCGGGCTCGAAAGTGGTGCTCGACATCCGGCCCGCCGATCCCAAGGCCCCGCAGCAAGCCAAAGCCCCGGCCCAGGCACAAGCGGACAGTCCGCCGCCCGCGGCGGCTGCCCCGGCAAAAACCGCCAGCAAGCCGCCGGCCCCGGCCGAACAGAAGACCGCCGCCGCCCCCTCGTCGCCCTCGGCTCCGCAGGCGCCGGCCGGGGCGCCGAAATCGCTCAATAAACCGGTTTCCCTGGTGCCGGAATCCGAACGCCAGGCGCAGGCCGAAGCAGCGGGACAACCGGCAGGCGAAGCGGCCCCAGGCGACGGCACCCCGGCCACAGCGCCGACCACGGCCGTGACCAGCGAGCCCCTGGGGTCGTCGGATACCGTCGGCATGCGTTTTGACTGGAGCGAGCCGGTGGCCGCCGCCGTCTTCCGCCGGGCCGGTAATTTGTGGCTGATTTTCGACAAAGCGGCGACGCTCGATACAGATGCCCTGAAAACGGCGGCCGGCAATGCCGTACGCACCATCGAACAGCTGCCGTCCGACAAGGCATCGATCCTGCGCATGACGACGGTGGCCGGCATCAACCCGGCCCTCAAGCGCGACGGCTTGGCCTGGATCATCGAATTGAAAAAAGGCCCGTTGCAACCGCTAACCATGATCGACTCCGTCGCCCAG
>JADHTD010000202.1 GCA_016776525.1 Rhodospirillales bacterium | reverse complement strand
ACATCGGGAGCAGCTGGTTTGGTTTCAGGGCCAGGAGTCAGGGCGGCAGTTTGTGTTTGAGTTAACGTCTTCTTTGGCGGGCTGAAATAGAAATCTCCGCCGGTTAGCGACGAGGATTCCCACGGCGTCTGTTTTTCCCTAGTTGTCCTCATTACAGTGTTGCGGACCTCGCGGAACATACGCTCAACCGGTTGGCCGGACAGCAGACCCCGGACCAGGGCCGTGGTGTAGGGGCTGTTGGTGCCCCGGCCGTCGGCGGCAACGTTACCAGGTGCGGTGGCATAGGCGACAAGCGAACCCTTTGGCGCTTCCAGGCGGGCTAGGCCTTTGCTGGACGAGCGGAAGCCACGGGCGAACGGGTTATTGCGGCAGGCGTCGAGAATCACGAAACTGAGCCGCGACCCTGAGAACTCCATCATGCGCAGCACCGAGTTGGCATTGATGGCGCTGAGATCGACGTCACCTTCGGTTTCAATTTCCGCATCGATGGGGATCAGATAGTTGAGCCCCTTCACCTGAACCCCGTGACCAGCGTAGTAAAACAGGCCGACGCCGTCCTTGCCCGCCACATCCAGGCGTTTTCCGAAGGCACGGATGGCTTTTTTCATGGCTTTCTCGGATCCGTCGATGGTTTCGATCACCTCGAAGTTGAGGCGGCGCAACGTCTTCGCCATCAGTCGGGCATCGTTGGGAGGGTTCTTGAGAGCCCCTATGGTGCGTGGGTATTTGCCGTTGCCGATAATCAAAGCCACTCGCTTTTCAGCCACAGCGGCGCCGGCTATGCCAAGAATGGCAATAAAAAAGAGAAAAATGGCGATGGGTTTCAAAAGTCTCACGGCGTGCCTCCCGCGTGATGGGGAAAGTATCTCACAGAACTGGCAAATCCGTCAAAAATTGGTGCGTGAAATCTACATGACAATGTCCGCTTTTGGCTAAAAGCGGACTCTTTCAGCCATCGATGTTTATGTCTGCTTTTGGGGTGATAGCTGACGATGTGGACAGTCATTTCCTGACCACCCCATAGCCAAAAAATCCTTGACATTTCGTCTATAATAGGAAATATTCCCTATTATTGCTCTTTGACATTGTAAATATTGTTTTCCAGGAATTATCCCCTCTTTAATTTAGTGGATTGTCCTCAAGCCCCGGACAGGCTGCGCTCCTGTTTGTCGCTAGTCGCTCAGCTGTGCTTCGCTCCACGATAGTCCGCAAACATCGGGCCGGTTGCCGCTCAAACTAACTAAGCGCGACTGCGCTTCGCGAACCGTTTCGCGTAAGCCAAGCGCCCGGCCTTCGGTATACCGGGTGCGGTTGGGTTGGGGGCGAGTCCCCGTAAATATGCAAATGATGAGAAATGATGAGGTTTTACCGCCAAAACACCCGTGTTTTCTTTAATATCAACGGACTAGTCCGTTTCGGATGGGGTCAAAACGCCTCAAAACGCCTCGTAACGGCCTCTAAACGCATCAAAACCGCCTCAAAAGGCAATTAACCGCTTTCAAAGGGGGTTGGCAGCGTCCACAAAGACGGTCGCGATTCTCTAGGGCTAAATCTCATGAGCATTTCAGGTTCACCTGCGGTCACCTATTTATACGCAAAGGCGTCGTCACAGACGATGGTGTCTGCTCGGGATTTGCTGCCATGAACAACCCCACTACCGGCATGCAGGCGGCGGCCCCCGTTCCCTTTGCCGGGGCGGTGTTGCTGATGGTCTTCTCGGTAACCTTCTTCACCGTATCCCACGGTGCCGTGCGCGGCGTCGGCTCGGCCATCCACCCCTTCGAGATCGCCTTCTTCACCAGCCTGTTTTCGTTTTTCATCTACCTGCCGTGGCTGGTGCGCAGCGGCTTCAAACCGCTGAGGACGACGAAGTTGCGCTGGCATATCGTCCGCGCCTTTTTCAACGCCGGTGCGGTCGCCACCTGGTACATGGCGCTGACCGTGACGCCGCTGGCCGACGCCACGGCGCTGGGCCTCACCGGGCCGCTGTTCGTCACCCTGGGCGGCATCCTGTTCATCGGCGAGCCCGCTCAACTGCGGCGCTGGACGGGGCTCGGGGTCGGCCTGCTGGGGGCGCTGGTTATTGTGCGTCCGGGGTTCGAGGCCTTCTCCATCGGTTTCCTCTACGTCTTTGTCTCGGTCATCATGAGCAGCGGTTCGCGTATCTTCGCCAAGCTGCTGACCCGCTGGGATTCTCCCGGCACCATCGGCGCCCTGGTGGCGCTGTTGCAGATCCCCATCACGCTGATCATGGCGGCGCCCTATTGGCAGTGGCCGGACCTCACCCAATGGGGCCTGCTGGCGGCCATCGGGCTGCTGGTCGGCGGGGCGCATTTCACCATGGCCGCCGCCTACAGCCGGGCCGACGTCGGGGCTTTGGAGCCGCTCAACTTCATGCGCCTGATCATCGCCGCGCTGATTGGCTTTTTCATTTTTTCAGAAGTGCCCGACCTGTGGACCTGGATCGGCGGCGCCGTCATCATCACGGCGACCAGCTATATCGCCCGGCGCGAAGCGGTGAAGAGTCCCGGCCTCAAGACGCCGCCCAACGACCCCCTATAAGGCCCGGGCGATGGCGCAGAACTGTTCGACGCTGAGCTCCTCGGCCCGCTGGGTGGGGTCGAGGCCGAGGGCCTCTAAATCCAGGCCGAGCTTTTTCAGGCTGGAGCGGATCATCTTGCGGCGCTGGCCGAAGGCGGCCGCCGTCACCGTCTCCAGGGCTTCCCAGGGAGCCGGGGCCAGGGGGGCCGGACGGGGTGTCAGGCTGACCACGGTGCTGGCCACCTTGGGCGGCGGCGTAAAGGCCGTCTTGGCGACATTGAAGTCGGGGCGCACCTCGCACAGCCATTGGGTGATCACCGAGAGCCGCCCGTAATCCTTGGAGCGCGGCTCGGCCGCCAGCCGGTCGGCGACTTCCTTCTGGAACATCAGGGTCAGGCCCTCGAAGTCATTGATCCGTTTCAACCAGCCGATCAGCAACGGCGTCCCCACATTATAGGGAAGGTTGGCGACGATGCGCCGGGGGGCCGGGGCCAGTTCGGCGAGGTCGGTTTTGAGGGCGTCAGCGGCCACCACCTGGGCGCGGTCGCCGTAGGCCTCGGAGAGCACCCGGAAGGCCTCGACACAGCGGGCGTCCCGCTCGATGGCGATGACCCGCGCCGCCCCGGCGTCGAGCAGGGCCCGGGTCAGGCCGCCGGGGCCGGGGCCGATCTCGAAGACGGTGGCCTGGGTGAGGTCCCCGGCTGACCGGGCGATGCGGGCGCAGAGGTTGAGGTCGAGCAGGAAATGCTGGCCGAGGGACTTGCGGGCGCCAAGGCCGAAATCGCGGATGACGGTGCGCAGCGGCGGCAGGACGGGCGGTTCAGGGGCGGCCATTAGCGGACCTGTTGGCGGGCGTCGGCCATGGCGGCGGCCAGCCTGAGGGCGGCCAGCAGGCTTGTCTCGCTGGCTGTGCCCCGGCCGGCGATGTCCAAGCCGGTGCCGTGGTCCGGCGAAGTGCGGATGAACGGCAACCCTAAGGTGACGTTGACGGCGCCCTCGAAATCCAGGGTCTTGATGGGGATCAGGGCCTGGTCGTGGTACATGCAGATGGCGGCGTCGTAGGTGCGGCGCGCCGCCTCGGTAAACAGGGTGTCGGGCGGCACCGGACCGGTGACGGTGATGCCCTGGTCGCGGAGGGCGGCGATGGCCGGGGCGATGATGGTGGCTTCTTCGCTGCCCATGGCGCCGCCTTCACCGGCATGGGGATTAAGCCCGGCGACGGCCAGGCGCGGCGCTTCGATGCCGAAATCCCGGTGCAGGGCTTGGTGGGTGATGGCCGCGGCCTCGATGATTTTTTCCGCCGTCAATTGCCGCACGGCTTCGGTGAGGCCGACGTGGATGGTCACCGGCACGACGCGGAGAACATCCGAGGCCAGCATCATCACCGGCGGCGTTTCGATGCCGGCCAGATGTGCCAGGAATTCCGTGTGGCCGGGAAAGTCGAAACCGGACTGGTACAAGGCCTGTTTGTGGATGGGGTTGGTGATGACGGCGGCGGCCTGTCCCTGTTGCACGAACGCCACCGCCTGCTCGATGGAGTCCCGGACGGCGGCGGCATGGGCCGGATTGAGGCTCCCCGCCACCGATGGTTCGCTGAGGGTTAAGGGAATGACGGGAAGGCTGTCGGTGAAAGCTTCCGCGGTGTCGCGCGGGGCGCAGATGGGGGATAGCGGAACCTTCCAGCCCAACCTCTCGCTCAACTCGGTCAGCCGCTCCGGGTCGTCGATGACGAAGAAGGGGCGGGGCAGGGAAGACCTCTTCCGCCAGGCCTTCAAGGTGATTTCACCGCCGATGCCGGCAGGGTCCCCCATGGTCAGAGCCAGTGGCAAAGCGGCCCCGGCTCCTTCCGTCATAACCGGATATCCACGAAGGCCGAGCGGCGCACATCCCGCAAATATTGCCGGGAGGATACATCGATACGCTGCTGTACTAAATTTGCTCGAATGGATTTCCGGACGGCGTCGGCGGCGGATGTTTCCGACCGGTCGCAGACCATCAGCACGATGACACCGTCACCGGTGCGTAAGGGCTGGCTGGTCTGGTTGGCTTTCAGGTTTTCCACCGCCGTGCGCAGTTGCGACGGCAATTTGTTCAGGTTTACCTTTCCCAGGCTGCCGGACAGGTTGGAGGCAAACTGTTTTCCCACGGCCTCAAAATCCTTGCAGTTTCCGGCTTTGGCGGCTGTTTCGGCGGCCAGTTTCATCTTGTTGGAAACGGCCGCGGCGGGCGCCTCTTTGGCCAGCGGGAAAAACAATTGCTGCAGGGTCACTGTGACGTCGCTGGTCACGAGACCGGCGGCATTGCGCCGGCCCTGCAGATAGAGGATATAAAAACCGTCGATGGTCCGAATGGGGGGCGATAGCTGGTTGCCCTTCATTTTGATCAGGTGCTGGTCCAATTCGTTCCCCAACTGACCCAGCCTGACCCAACCAAGATCGCCGCCGACGGATGCCGTTGCGCTTTTCGAAAAATTGCGGGCGATGGCTTGAAAATTGCCGCCTTCCCTAAGCTGCTTCACCAAACGCTGCGATAGGCGGGCGGCCTCCTGTTCATTGGCGGGATTGTCGACGGGAAGGAAAATTTCACCGACTCTGAATTCCGGCTTTCCTTTGTCACCTTCGATCTCTTTGATTTTCTCGTCGATTTCTTCCTCGCTTATTTTCAACCGGGACCGGAATTTTCGCTGGATCACCTTGCTCCAGGCGATTTCCGCTTCGACCTGATCGACGAGGGAGGATTTGTCGACTTGATTCTGAGCCAGGAATTTATCCAATTGACCCACCGGCATTTTATTCCGGGTTTCGATGGATTTCAGGGCTTTGTTAATTTCCCGTTCTGAAATCTTGACGCCAAGTTTCTTGGCTTCTTGTGATTTTATTTTTTCATCGACCAGATTATTGAGAATACGAGGGGCCAGCCTGTCGACGGTGTCCTTGGTCCTGCTGAGACGGGAAGAGGAGA
>JADHTD010000201.1 GCA_016776525.1 Rhodospirillales bacterium | reverse complement strand
CCCACAGTCCGGCGCAATTGACGACATACTCACAGGCAATGTCGCCCTGATCGGTGCCGACGCCTGTGACCCGGCCCTTTTCCTGGTAGACGGCAGTGACTTTAGTGTTCTCGAAGAACTGAATGCCGCCCATCTTGGCACCCTTGGCCAGGGCCTGGGTGGTGTCGACCGGATTGGTGACGCCGTCCTTGGGGATGAAAACGGCACCGACCAGATCGTCGGTCCGCATCAAGGGCCATAGCTTGGCGGCTTCTTCGACGGAGATGACTTCCACATCCAAGTCGAAACAGCCGGCCATGGCGGCGGCCCGTTTCAACTCCTCGAAACGTTCCTGATCGCGGGCCACGGTGAGCGATCCGACCTCACGAAGGCCCGTCGCCTGACCGGTTTCCGCTTCCAGCCCGGCATAAAGGTCCGCCGTGTACTTGGCCAGCCGTGTCATGTTGTGGGTGGCGCGCAATTGGCCGATCAGGCCGGCGGCATGCCAGGTAGTGCCGCTGGTCAGTGACTTGCGTTCCAGAAGGACCACGTCCTTCCAGCCCAGTTTGGCCAAGTGGTAGGCGACGGAACAACCAATAACGCCACCACCGATGATGACAACACGTGCCTGGGTGGGAAATGGCTTGGGCATTGACGGTGTTCCGGAGCTTAGTGGTCGCTGCTGCGTTTGAAGTGGAACTCGGCGCCAGTGCGGATACCCGATGGCCAGCGTGATGTCATGGTTTTCAACCGGGTATAGAAACGCACCCCCTCCATGCCGTAGATATGGTGATCCCCGAATAACGATCGTTTCCAGCCGCCGAAGCTGTAATAGGCCACCGGCACCGGGATCGGCACATTGACACCGATCATGCCGATGCGGGCATTGCTGGTGAAGTCCCGCGCCGTATCGCCGTCACGGGTAAAGATGGCGGCGCCGTTGCCGTATTCGTGGTCATTAACCAGCTTGAGAGCCTGGTCATAGTTCTTGGTGCGGACAACGCTGAGCACCGGTCCGAAAATCTCATCGGTGTAGATTTTCATGTCCGGTGTAACCCTGTCGAACAGGCAGCCACCCATGAAGAACCCGTCCTCATAGCCCTGGAGCGACAGGCCGCGGCCGTCAACCACAAGTTCGGCGCCCTCCTTGATGCCGGTGTCAACATAACCCATGATTTTATCCAGGGCTTCGCGGCTGACGATGGGGCCCATTTCGGACTCGGGGTCTGTATAGGGAGCAACCTTCAAGGCCGAAACCCGGGGGGCCAGACGTTCGATCAGTTCATCCCCGGTTTCCTCGCCGACAGCAACGGCTACCGAAATCGCCATGCAGCGTTCCCCGGCCGACCCGTAACCGGAACCGATCAAGGCGTCGGTAACCTGGTCCATGTCGGCATCGGGCATCACCACCATGTGGTTCTTGGCGCCGCACAAAGCCTGCACCCGTTTGCCGTTTGCGCAGCCGGTGGAGTAGATGTATTCGCCGATTGGCGTTGAGCCGACAAAACTGATGGCATCGATGCGAGGATCGGTGAGCAGGGTATCGACCGCTTCCTTATCGCCGTTGACCACATTGAGTACGCCATCAGGCAGGCCCGCTTCTTGGAAAAGTTCGACGGCGCGCAAGCTCGGTGATGGGTCTTTTTCCGATGGCTTAAGAACAAAGGTATTTCCGCAGGCAATGGCCATCGGATACATCCACATGGGCACCATGGCCGGGAAGTTAAACGGTGTGATGCCGGCGCAGACGCCGACCGGCTGGCGAATGGAGTGGGAATCAATGTTACCGGCGACGCCTTCGGTATATTCACCTTTCAGAAGGTGCGGAATTCCGCAGGCGAATTCAACGACCTCAATTCCCCGGGCCAACTCGCCCTTGGCATCAGGCAATGTCTTGCCGTGTTCGGCGGAGATCAGTGAGGCGATCTCCTCTTCATGGGCATATAGTAATTCCCGGAATTTATAGAAGATTTGAGCACGGCGTGAAGGTGGCGTCGCCGCCCAGGCCGGCAGGGCATCCGCAGCGACTTGTATGGCTGTTTCCACCTCGGACTTGGCCGCCAACGGCACCCTGGCCGTTACCTCGCCGGTCGCCGGGTTAAAAACATCCCCGAAGCGTCCGCTGGTCCCTTTTTCGGCTTTGCCGCCGATGAAATGATGCATTTCCCGTGTCATCGTTTGCGTCCCTGTTTTTGGCAAGCTCCCTGTACACCTATCCTCTCATGCAGTGACGGGAAGACAAGCGCCAAATTGATATATTTTATAATCTCAAAAATCAACAAGTAATAACTAAATGGTTACTTATTTATGCCCCGGCATTCGCTTCGATATTGAGATTGCGTAAGATAGTTCTCTAGATGCCGTTTAAGTTTTTTGGCCGGAGCGAGACCATTGGCTCCCTATTTTTTCAGGAGTGGACCTTTTTATTCCGTTTAGGCGTTATAATCCTTATCAACATAATTATGACGCGGCGCGACGGCGTAAAATACAAGGAGACACGCCCATGTTGATCGGTGTCCCGAAGGAAATTAAAAACCATGAATACCGAGTCGGCCTGACGCCATCAAGCGTCCGGGAATTGGTTCATCACGGCCATGACGTAATCATCGAGAGCAATGCTGGTGTCGGCATCAACTGCTCCGATACAGATTACCAAGCGGCAGGCGCCAATATTGCCGGCGAGGCTTCGGAAGTGTTCGAAAAAGCCGGAATGATCGTCAAGGTCAAGGAGCCGCAAGCCGGTGAGCGCAAGATGCTGCGTGAAGGACAAATTCTGTTCACTTATCTACATCTTGCCCCCGACCCCGATCAGGCGAAAGGCCTCGTTGAGAGCGGCGCCGTCTGTATCGCCTATGAGACGGTAACGGACTCTTATGGCGGCCTGCCTCTGCTGAAACCCATGTCGGAAGTCGCTGGACGCATGGCAATCCAGGCCGGGGCTCATTGCCTGGAGAAGGAAAACGGTGGTCGAGGTGTTTTAATGGGGGGGGTGCCCGGCGTTGCGCCGGCCGACGTTGTGGTTCTGGGCGGCGGCGTGGTCGGCACCAATGCCGTGCTGATGGCCATGGGCATGGGCGCCCATGTTACCGTGCTGGACAGGTCGTTAAAGCGGCTGGAGGAATTGGACCTGCAATTCGGATCGCACCTGAACACTATTTATTCGACAATGGGCGCGATCGAACATTATACCCAGGAGGCGGATTTGGTGATTGGCGCCGTACTGGTTCCGGGTGCGGAAGCCCCGAAGCTGGTCGATGCTGAACTGGTCAGGAAAATGCGGCGGGGATCGGTACTGGCCGATGTGGCTATCGATCAGGGAGGATGCTTCGAAACATCACGCCCGACGACCCATGCCGAACCTACGTATGTCGTTGACGAGGTGGTGCACTACTGTGTCGCCAATATGCCGGGGGCGGTACCTCGCACTTCGACCTTCGCCCTAAATAATGCCACTTTGCCTTACACTTGCGCTTTAGCCGATAAAGGCTACCAGCAGGCCATGAAAGATGATGAAAACCTGAGGGCCGGATTGAATATCCACGCCGGGCAGGTTACCTATGAAGCTGTTGCCGAGGTTCTCGGGTACGACTACACACCGGCGGAAGACGTTTTATAAATCGCGTTAGCGACTAATTCCATCGGAACCACCGACGGCTTTTTTGATTTCTTCGATCATTTTCTCGGCCTGTTTCTCGCGGGAATGAAGCGGCGCCTTGTTTAAGGCGTTCTCGGCGCACTGGCCATAATAAACCTTGTCTTCCATAAAGGTGAGAACCGCATCAGTCAGGGAGCCGGGCTCTTCGGGCGGGACATGCAGGCCGATACTGTACTCCGTGACGATGCGGCTGGCCTCTCCCTCCGGGGCGGCCAGCAGAACCGGAAGCCCCATGGCCATGGCCTCGAACATTTTTGAAGGAATCACTTCGGCAAAGACAGGTGAGTTTTTGAGATGCACCAAAGCCACATCGCATAAGCTCCACACTTTCGGCATGGCCTCTTTCGGTTGGGGCGGCATGAAGTGTATGTTATCGAGTCCCCGGGAACGTGCCGCCTCTAACAATTGTTGGCGTTCGGCGCCGTCTCCGACCAGCAGGAACTGAATTTCCGGGTTGTCTTTAAGGCCCTCAGCAGCTTCAACCACGTTCATCAGGGCATGGGCCATACCGTGGGTGCCAAGATATCCAATGATAAACTTGTCTTTCAGCCCCCATTCATTTTGCAGCCCGGCATCTTTTTCCAAGGGGCTATACCGCGGGAGATCGACACCATTGATGACAATGCCAATATGGCCGGGGTCGATATCCCGCTGGACAAGGTTGTCCTTAAAGGCGGGTGTCAACGCCACTACCCTGGCCGACGACCGGTAGAGATATAGTTCAAACTTCTCGATCAGCCGGATGGGAAGACTGGGCTTCATAGCGCCGACGGCAACGATCGATGCCGGCCAGATATCACCCAGTTCGAAAACGAACGGCACCCGGCGAACCAGCCCGGTCAGCCAACCGGCGACGGCGGCAAAGAATTGAGGGGATGTCGAAACAACCACATCCGGTTTTTCCTGGAGCAGCCCAGCAACCCAACCGGTAACCATGAAGCTTAGGAAATCCAGGGTCCGGAACAAAACACCCCGGTTCGGCGCAATAAAAGTTTTCACCCGGATCACCCTGATTCCGGAATTAGTCTCACTTTGGTGCCATTTGT
Source organism: Rhodospirillales bacterium (assembly GCA_016776525.1). Taxonomy (GTDB): domain Bacteria; phylum Pseudomonadota; class Alphaproteobacteria; order Rhodospirillales; family JADHTD01; genus JADHTD01. The sequence goes on along the minus strand of JADHTD010000201.1, from coordinate 840 downwards.
TTTGGTAACCCTCATAGAGACGACCCTGGGGAAAGTTGGGTGCTGATGTAATCACCGTAACGTCATGGCCCCATCGAACCCAGTAACACGCCCGCTCGTAAACGCGGGTAGCCGCCGCATTTGTTTCCGGGGGGAAATTTTCCGTGAAAAAAAGGATTTTCATTAAGTTTAATATTCAGCAATTAGATCAAATGAACGAAACGGATCTGGTTTTCGATCCATTCTACCGAAGGATTAGATGTTTTTAGAAATCATCACACGCTTGAAGACATTAACGGTTTTTTCTGCTGTCTTCTCCCATGAAAAAAAATTAGCCCGCTTAATCGCTCTTTCACCCAGTTTTTCACAAAGTTCTTCGTCACTTATCAACTTTCTAATCGCCGATACCATATCTTCAACATCAAATGGATCAAAATATTCAGCTGCATCGCCGATCACTTCCGGCATGGCCGCTGATTCGGAACATGCTATCGGTGCTCCGCAGGCCATCGCTTCAACAAGAGGATTTCCGAAAGTCTCAACCGATGACGGAAAAACAAAAATCCTGCATGATTGATAGAGTTTCAATAGTTGATCTGGTGTTTGCTTTCCTAAAAAAGTGACGTTTTCTTCAATACCATTTTGGGAAATCAATTTTTTTAATGACGCGAAATAAGGTGGGTCCAGTGGAGAACCGGCAATCTTCAGATGAATTGCAGGATATTCTATCCTGAGCGCAGCAATGGCCAAGAGCAAATTTTTAAAATTTTTCTGAACGTAAAGATCAGAAACGGCGAGCAAAAATTTCTTGCGCTTAAGCCCCTTTTCTGGGGCTTGGTAATGAATATGAATACCGTGGGG
>JADHTD010000200.1 GCA_016776525.1 Rhodospirillales bacterium | reverse complement strand
TAATAGAGGTCGGCCAACACTTGATAGAGAGTTGGACGGAATAATAATGCCGCAAATAATGCCCCAACAGAAACTGCTCCTGGAACTCCTTGTCATATCGGGGGATATCGCCGTTCCAGATAAACCGGCGGACACTACTCTGTGGCGGACCATCAACGAATGTAAGGAATTAGGCTGGCTCACGGTCCGCGAGGTCACCCCGGGATATTTCCGGGTCATCGTCACCGACGGCGGCCGCCGGGTTATCGGTGCGCCGACCGGTCAAAAGCCCAACCAGCAATGGATTAAGGCCTGAGGCCGACCCCGGCCTGAAGCGGCAGCGTTAACCGGCGCCGGCCGCCGCGCTTTTACGGCGCTGACCCCTGAGCCATAGGGCCCCGGCAAAGGCCACCAGCACCGGCAGGGCAATGGCCGCGTTGACGGCCTGCCAGCCGATCATGTTTTGCAGGGCGCCGGACGAAAAACTGGCCGTCGCCACCGTCCCGAAAACCAGGAAATCGTTGAGGGCCTGGACCTTGGCCCGTTCCGCCGGCTCATAAGTCTCGGTGAGCAGCGTCGTGCCGCCGATAAACATGAAATTCCAGCCGATCCCAATGAGAACCAAAGCCAGCCAGAAGTTGGTCAGGGCGATGCCCATCAGGTTGATCACCATGCAGGCGGCGATCAGCACACTGCCGGTGAGGATGATCCTGACGGTACCGAAACGGCGGATCAGGTTGCCGGTAAAGAAACTGGGCGCGAACATGCCCAGCACATGCCATTGGATGACAAAGGCGGCGTCATCGAATTCAAAGCCGCAGGCGACCATGGCCAGCGGCGTTGCCGTCATCACCAGACTCATCGTGCCGTAACCGATCATCGCCGACAGGATGGCGACGACAAAGGCCGGCTGGCGGGCTATTTCCCGAAGCGGCCGCCCGACTTGTTTGCGGTCGGCGAGGCTGGGCCGGGGAATGCGGATGAATTGCAGGAGGATGACGGTCAGCGTCGACAGGCCGACAATCACCACATAACTGCCGGCGAACAGGATCGGCGAAAACATATCCTTGCTCAGCTTGGCCAGTTCCGGCCCGGCAATGGCTGCGAAGACGCCCCCGGCCAGCACATAGGAGATCGCCTTGGGGCGGAAAGAGGGCGTCGCCGCGTCGGCGGCGGCAAAGCGGTAATACTGGAAAAAGGCGCTGTGCATGCCCAACATGAAACCGGCCCCGGCGAACAGCCAGAACTGTGCCTCATAGATGGCATAGGCGCTGATTGCCGCCGCCGTTATGCCGATCAATTGGCCGATGGTAAAGCCCAGGCGCCGACCGAAACGGCCCATGAACAGCGACGCCGGAATGGTGGTGGTCATGGTGCCGACGAACATCAGGGCAAACGGCAGCGTCGCCAGCGATTTGTCCGGGGCGATGATGTTGCCGGCCAAGGCCGAAACCGTCAGCACCAGGCCGGTGCCGGTCATGGCCAGGGCCTGACAGACGGCCAGGATAAAGACGTTACGCCGGGAATGGTTCGGTGTTTCGCTCATAATCGGCGGCGGTTCCGGTTCGAATTGGTCAACGGGAAAGGCGAGCGATAGAGCATCCGCCGTCCGGGATCAAGTTTTCTTGCGGCTGGGAGGTTGCTTTGAAATCTTCCATCTGAATAATGGAACGGCCCGAACGGGCCTTGACGGTAAAACGAACAATATTCCTGGGAAACCCCGTCAGCCGGAGCCATGCCATGACCGACACCACCGCCGTCCAACCGAGCGACATCGACATTGCCGCCGCCGCCGACAAGCAGCCGATCCTGGAGATCGCCGCCGACCGGCTGGGCATCGAAGGCCACCACCTGGATCCTTACGGCCATTTCAAAGCCAAGCTGTCTCTCAATTTCATTGAGGGCCTCAAGGACAGGCCCGACGGCAAGCTGGTCCTGGTGACGGCGATCACCCCGACCCCGGCCGGCGAAGGCAAGACGACGACGACGGTGGGCCTCGGCGACGGGCTCAACCGGATCGGCAAGAAGGCCATGATCTGCCTGCGCGAACCCTCCTTGGGGCCGTGTTTCGGCATGAAGGGCGGGGCTGCCGGGGGCGGTTATGCCCAGGTCGTGCCGATGACCGATATCAACCTGCACTTTACCGGCGATTTCCACGCCATCGGGGCGGCCAACAACCTGCTGGCGGCGATGATCGACAACCACATCTATTGGGGCAATCCGCTGGATATCGACGAGCGGCGCATCACCTGGCGCCGCGTCATCGATATGAACGACCGGGCGCTGCGCAACACCGTCTGTTCCTTAGGCGGCGTCGCCAACGGTTATCCCCGCGAGGACCGTTTCGACATCACGGCGGCCTCCGAGGTCATGGCCATCCTCTGCCTGGCCGAGGATTTGGACGACCTGCAACGCCGCCTGGGCAATATCATCGTCGGCTACACCCACGACAAACGGCCGGTGCGGGCCAGCGAACTGGAAGCCGAAGGCGCCATGGCCGCCTTGTTGACGGAAGCCCTGAAGCCCAATCTGGTGCAGACCCTGGAAAAAAATCCGGCCTTCGTGCACGGCGGGCCGTTCGGCAACATCGCCCACGGCTGTAATTCCCTTCTGGCCACCAAAGCAGCCTTGAAAATGGCTGATTATGTGGTTACCGAGGCTGGTTTCGGGGCCGACCTGGGGGCCGAGAAGTTCTTCAACATCGTTTGCCGCAAAGGCGGACTGAAGCCCGACCTGTCGGTCCTGGTGGCGACCATCCGGGCTTTGAAGATGCACGGCGGCGCCGACAAAAACGAGTTGCAGACGGAAAACCTGGAAGCCCTGCAAAAAGGCAGCGCCAACCTGATCCGCCACCTGGAGAACCTGCGCACTTTCCGGGTGCCGGTGCTGGTCGCCATCAACCGCTTCAGCGCCGACAGCGACGCCGAGGTCAATCTGCTGCTGCAAATCTGCGCCGAACACGAGGTGGAAGCCATCGTTGCCAACCATTGGGCGGCGGGCGGCGCCGGGGCCGAAGACCTGGCCCATGAAGTGGTGCGCACCATCGAGGCGGAACCGTCCGAATTCCGGCTACTCTATAACGGCGACATGCACCTGTGGGACAAGGTGCGCACCGTGGCGCAGACCCTTTACGGGGCCCAGGGGATCATTGCCGATAAGAAAATCCGCGCCCGCTTCAAGGAACTGGAGGAAGAAGGCTTCAAGGATTACCCGGTCTGTATCGCCAAGACCCAGTACAGCTTTTCCACCGATCCCAACCTCAAGGGCGCGCCCAGCAACCACGTGGTGCCGGTGCGCGATATCCACCTTTCGGGCGGGGCCGAGTTCCTGGTCGTCAAGTGCGGCGACATCATGACCATGCCCGGCCTGCCGCGCCGCCCGGCGGCGGCTTCCATCGGGGTCGATGAGGACGGCGGTATCACCGGCCTGTTTTAGGGGCTGGACCCTAAGAGGAAACGGCCGGGCTTTGCTGTTCGACGGAGCGTTCCAGGGCCGGGTAGAAAAGCCCCAGGCTGAGGGCGCGGGCCACCATCAGCACCATCAGGCTGAGCCACAGGCCGTGGTTGCCCAACTGCGGCACCAGCACGAAAAGAGCGGCGATATAGACGGCAACGGAAAAGACCATGGCGTTGCGCAGCACCTTCGAGCGCGTGGCGCCCAGGAAAATGCCGTCCAGCTGAAAGCTCCAGACGGAAACCATCGGTGAGATGACGGCCCACGGCAGGTAGGTGAGAGCCGTCTCCCGGACCTCGGGAATGTCGGTGAGGGCGTTGATCAACAGCGGTCCGGCCCCGGCGTAGACCAGTACGAAGGCGGCGGCGAAATAGAACGCCCAGCGGCTGGTTGCTTTGACGGCCTGCCTGAAGGCGTCCCGTTTGCGGGCGCCGACGGCGCCGCCGGTCAGGGCCTCGGCGGCATGGGCGAAGCCGTCCAGGGCATAGGCCATGAAGGTCTGGAAATTCAGCAGCACGGCATTGGCCGCCAGAATCCTGTCACCGCTCCGCGCGCCTATGGAGGTAAAGATGGCAAAGGCCGAGATCAGGCACAGCGTCCGGATGAAAATGTCGCCGTTGACGGCCAGCATGCGCCGGATGGGCTCGGCCCTGATGGCATCGGCCAATGCCCAGTGTCCGGCCAGCGTCCGGGCGTTGCGGCGGATCAGCCAGAGTCCGAAAAAGACGGCGCCGACCTCGGAAATCAGGGTGGCCAGGGCGACGCCGCCGACACCCCATCCGAAACCAAAGACGAAGATCACGTCGAGGACCATGTTGGTGCCATTCATCGCCACCTGCACATAGAGCGCGGCGCGGGTGTTGCGGATGCCGAGGAACCAGCCGAGGATGGCATAGTTGGCGAGCACGGCCGGGGCGCCCCAGATGCGGATAAAAAAGTATTCCCGGGCCAGCGGTTCGACATTGGAGCTGGCTTCCATCAAAGTGAAGGCACCCCAGGCGATCGGTGCCTGCAATATGACCAGCCCGCTGCCGAGAACAGCGCCGATCAACAGGGCGCGCAGCAGCGAAGCGCGGACCTCTTCATGGTTCTCGGCGCCCAGGGCCTGGGCCGTCAATCCGGTGGTGCCCATGCGCAGAAAGCCGAACCCCCAGTAGACAAAGCTGAAAACGACGGCACCGATGGCGACGGCGCCGATGTAATGGGGACCGGGCAGGTGGCCGACGACGGCGGTATCGACGGCGCCCAGCAGCGGCACCGAAATATTTGACAGGATGATCGGCCCGGCCAGCCGCCATACCTGTCGGTTCCAATTTTCCTTGTGCATGGGTGCTGCTGCCTTTCCGCTTGCCGATGCCGCGGGGGTCTCCGGGTGCCGGCTGCGGTCAGGGGTTATATAGGGACGCCAACGTCCTGTCAGGGGTTAATTTCCGGCGGTTTGCAGGATAGCATACCGGAGTGTGCAGGTTGGCATGTTCCTTGCGTCTTTTTGAGCACCAGTATCAACAGGGTGATGAGCAAAATGGAACCGACAAAGGTAAAATATTGGAAACCTGAGGATTTTAAGAAAAATCACCCCGCCCCGATGGAAACCCTGGGCCACCAGCTTGGCATAATGCAAACGAATTTGCAGGCCCCGTCACCATCACCGGCAAAACGCACTCAAAAAACAACAACCAATGCCGATATCGTCCGCTTGATCCATCGACAAACATCGATCGCCGCCGACCTCCTCGCCTCCTCGAAAAAATCGACCAATGAAGATTGGTCCCTGAAGCTTTTAGGCATGGCCAGCAGCATCCTCGAAAGCGTGGTTTATCTGGAGCTTCAATTGCTCGGCAAGGAAAGTTAAAGAGATTCCCGGCAGCCGACGCCGGCCGGTGCTTATTCGTGGTGGTTGGTGTCGGTCAGTTCCGCGCAATCGATACACAGCGGCGTTGCCGGGTCGTGTTCGAGCCGCTTGGCGGCAATTTTCCTGTCGCAATTGACACAAAACCCGTAATCCCCTTCACCCATCCGTTCCAGGGCCGATTCGACCCGGTGCAGTTCGACATGACGGCGCCGGTCGGTTTCAAGGGCCATGGCCTGGCC
>JADHTD010000199.1 GCA_016776525.1 Rhodospirillales bacterium | reverse complement strand
CCGGCGGCACCGAACTCAGAAGATGCGTGGCCCCGGCGAGGGCGGCGGTGAAATCGTCGAGCCGCCGGTCCCGATCGAACAGGTGAACGGTTATGCCCAAGGCTTCCAATTCCTCCCGTTTGTCTTCCCCCTGGCAGGTTCCGGCCACCGACCAGCCGTCGGCCAGCAGGTTTTTGGCCAGCGCCTGGGCGCTGTAGCCGAGGCCGAAACAGAATAAGCGCGGTTTAGGGGCGGTTTGGGTCATTTTCAGTGCGTTCTCCGGTAATGATCCTTTATAAACACGGAAACGCCCGAGCAGAACAAGGAACCGTCCCGGTGCTGCCAAAAATTTTAAGGACTGATGCCGAACTGGAAATCCTGGAGCCGCGCCTGCACAAGCTGGCCGGTATCGCCGAAGTCGTCACCACACCCCATTACGACGAGGCGGGGCTTATGGAAGCGGCCCGTGACGCCGCCCTGATCCTGACATGCTACGCAGAGATCACGGCCAAGGTTATCGAAGCGGCGGCCGACCTCAAGGGCATCGTCAAATACGGGGTCGGCGTCAACAGCATCGATATCGACACCGCCACCCGGCGCGGCATCATGGTCGCCAATTGCCCGCGTTATGGCACCGAAACAGTCGCCGAGCATGCTTTTTGCCTGCTGATTGCCCTGGCCCGCAAACTGCCCAAGCTGCAACGGCTGATGCGCGAAGAGGCCTGGGTCTGGCCCGAAGCTGAACACAGGGGCAACGACATGTCGGGCAAAACCCTCGGGCTCATCGGCTATGGCCATATCGGCCGTGCCATGGGACGCCAGGCCCGCGGTTTCGGCATGCAGCTCCTGGTCTGCGACCCCTATGTCTCGCCGGAATCGGCAGCCGCTGACGATGTCAGCTTTTGCAGCCTGGACGACTTGCTGGAAGGCGCCGATTACATTTCCGTCCACTGCATCCTCACCCCGGAAACCCGCGGTCTGCTCGGCGAGGCGGAATTCCGCCGCATGAAGGACACCGCCTATCTGGTCAATGTGTCGCGCGGCCCGATCATCGACGAGGCGGCCCTGATCCGGGCCCTCAAGGAAAACCGGATTGCCGGTGCCGGGTTCGATGTCTATGACCAGGAACCGCTGACCCCCGATTATCCCCTGTTCGGCATGGACAATGTTATTCTGACGCCGCATCTGGCATGGTATACCGAAGAGGCTTTCGAGCGCTGCGAGGACCAGACCCTGGAAAGCGTTCTCGATATCCTGGCGGGCAAGCGCCCCCAGAATTTAAAAAATACGGAGCTTTTCGACCAATGAAACGGCCAGCACATGAAATTCCCTCCGGCAATGCCGTCGTTCACGATATTAACGGCACCGCGACCGTCTGTTGGAAAATGGAACGGCTCGGCAAGGACTATGTCCATCATTACCTGATCCCCCTGGACCCGAAAGCGGACGGCGAGCTGACTCTGCTGTACGTCGATCCGGAAGAAACCATCTTTGACGCCCAGTGTGCGGTCGTCTTCGACTGCCCGGAGACCGGCGACGACCCGGCCGAAACCGGCGACGTGCTGGTCAATGCCGTCGGCTCCTTCCTGAAAGTCGCCGAAGACCCGCAGTCACAGAAAATGTTCGCTTATATCGATCTTGCCTCCGGCGCCGTGCGCCGCCGTCAGGAACGCGGTGTCACCGGAGTCTGCCGAAACTGGTCGGCAAGTGGCGAGGGCTTCTCGACCGAGGATCTTCTCGTCCAATATGCGAAAGCCTAGCTCTAGAAATCCAGGTCGGCGTAATGCTTGGCCGGCGGCACCCCGGGGATATGATCGCTGAGAATCTGACGGAAACTGGGCCGGGATTTAATGCGGGCATACCAGTCCTTGGCCGTCGGATGGTCGTCCCAGGGCACATCCCCCAGGTAATCGACGGAAGATAAATGGGCGGCGGCGGTGATGTCGGCCAGCGACAGGGTATCCCCGGCCAGCCATTTACGGCGGTCGATCAGGTAGGTGACATAGCCCAGGTGGTTCTGCATGTTGGTCAGTCCGGCGCGGATGGCCCGGGAATTGGGCTCGCCGAGGCCTAAAAACTTTTTCATGACCTTTTCGCCGACCAGGTTTTCTGTGACCTCGACATTGAATTTACGGTCGAACCAATCAACCAGGCGGCGGATTTCGGCGCGCGCCATGGGCTGGCCGCCGATCAGCCTGGGTTCCGGGTGAATCTCGTCGAGAAATTCGCATATCGGGCCGCTGCCCGACAGGGCCGTGCCGTCGGTTTCCACCAGCACCGGCACCTCGCCGGCCGGATTAAGGGCCAGGAACTGGTCACGGCGTTCCCAGACGTTTTCCGCCTTGGCGTCGAATTCGATCCGCTTTTCATGGAGAATAATCCGGACCTTGCGGCAGAAGGGATTGAGCCATTGGTGATAGAGGATGCGCATAACCTGATCCTTACACCGAAAAGCCCCGGCGATAAACCGGCAAAACGCATTGAAATGGGGATAAAAGATAGAAAAATCAGCCGCCGGGTCGTTTCCGGATTTATTCACCACAGCCTCATTAAAATTATTGTAAAATAGCTTTCACGCCCTTGTTATTCGTCATATCGGCTCCGGGCCTGTAAGAAAGCCCTATGACTGTTTTCCGGTTGGGCCAAAGGCTCTCTCCGGGGCGGACAAAAAAAATGCACTCATCGGGGAATAAACGGGATGCGCCGGCGTTTATAGTATTGTGTTGAACAAGGATGCTCTCATGATTACAATTACCGGCCCGCTTGGCCGCGCTTTTTTTGTTTTCGTATTCGTTTTCGGCCTTGTCCTGACCGGCGCCACCGCCTGGGCCGGCAGTAGCGTTAATGCGTCTTTCCTCGGCAGTGTCGCCATCGAGGGAACCGACCCGGTCGCTTACTTCAAACAAGGCCGCGCCGTTAAAGGATCAGGTGATTTCACCCACAAATGGAACGGCGCCACCTGGCGTTTCGCCAGCCAGGCCAACCGGGACGCCTTCGCCGCCGCGCCGCAACAATACGCGCCGCAATTTGGCGGTTACTGTGCCTGGGCCGTATCCCAGGGGTATACCGCCAGCATCGATCCGGAAGCCTGGTCGATCGTCGACGGCAAGCTCTACCTGAATTATTCGAAGGGCGTGCAGACCCAATGGAAACAGGACATCCCCGGCAACATCGCCAAGGCCGAGGCCAATTGGCCGGGTATCGCCAAGAAACTCTCAAATTGACGCCACGGAGAACGCCCCGATGCTGATCAAAATCACCAAGCCGTCCGACGCCAAAACATCCGAGATCACGCCGCAAAGCCTGTTCAAGGACCGCCGCCGTTTCATCAAGGCGGCCGCCGCAACCGGGGCCGGGCTGGCTGTCGGGCCGTTCCTGATGGCCCAGGAAGCCGAGGCCGGAGCCAAGCTTCTGGGTATCCAGAAAAGCAAATGGCAGCTTCCGGAAAAGGAATGGACGCCCAAGGAAGACGTCACCGAATATAATAATTTTTATGAATTCGGCACCTCCAAGGAATCCCCGGAACGCAATGCCAAGAAATTCAAGCCCAAGCCCTGGACGGTAAAAGTCGAGGGAGAGGTGGACAAACCCGGTGATTACGATTTCGAGGATCTGGTCCGGCCCCATCAACTGGAAGAACGGGTCTACCGGCATCGCTGCGTCGAAGCCTGGTCGATGGTGGTGCCCTGGGTCGGCATCCCGCTGGCCGACGTCATCAAGCGGATGGGGCCGACCTCAAAGGCCAAATACGTCGCCTTCGAAACCCTTTTTGACCCGGAACGCATGCCCTTCCAGACTTCTTCATCGCTCGACTGGCCCTATGTGGAAGGCCTGCGGATGGACGAAGCCATGAACCCGCTGACCCTGCTGGTGACCGGGCTCTACGGTGAAGAGTTGCCCAACCAGAACGGCGCTCCGATCCGCCTGGTGACTCCCTGGAAATACGGCTTCAAGGGTATCAAATCGATCGTCAAGATCAGCTTTACGGAAAAGCAGCCGTCGACCACCTGGAACAAAATGCAGCCCGGAGAATACGGTTTTTATGCCAACGTCAACCCGGAGGTCGACCATCCCCGCTGGAGCCAGGCCAAGGAACGGCGCATCGGTGATTTCCTCAAAAGCAAAACCCTGATGTTCAATGGATATGCCGACGAAGTCGCCAGCCTTTACAGCGGCATGGACTTGGCCGAGAATTTCTGAATGTTCCGCACCCTGCTCATCCACCGTCTGGCCAAACCGGCTGTGCATGTCCTTTGCCTGGCCCCCCTCGTTTGGCTGGCTTGGCGCGGCTTCAGCGGCGATCTTGGCGCCAACCCCATCGAAGCCATCAACCGTTTTCTCGGCGACTGGGCCTTGCGGTTGCTGTTGATCGCCCTGGCGGTAACGCCGTTGCGCGGCATCTTCGGCCTTAACGAACTGGCCCGTTTCCGCCGCATGCTGGGGCTCTATGCCTTTGCCTATGTCAGCCTGCACCTGACCAATTATATCGCTGTCGACCAATTCTTCGACTGGGGCGAAATCTGGAAGGATATCGTCAAGCGCACCTTTATCACCGTCGGTATGATCGCTTTTATTTTACTCATTCCGCTGGCTGTGACTTCAACCAAGGGCATGTCCAAGCGGCTGGGCGGCCTTCGTTGGCAGAAACTGCATCAAGTGGTTTACGGGGTCGGTGTTCTCGGCGTCGTCCACTTTTACATGATGGTCAAGGCGGATGTGCGCGAACCCCTGATATACGCCGCCATTCTGGCCTTTCTCCTCGGCTGGCGGGTCGTTAAACGGTTCCCCAGAAACGGCGCTTCCCGGAAACGGGAAAAAAAGAAGTCCCTGCCGGACGGCCAAGTCGGCGCGGCCTCCCTCTAAACTAAGCCTTTCTCGGAAGCCTTAACCCCCAACCAGGCAGGCCCTAGCTATTTCCAATCGCGGTTGATGAGCATGGCGATGCCGGTATCTTCCAGCTTGAGAACCTTTTGGGCGTCTTTCGGGATGGGGATTTGGTGTTCTAGGCAAAAACGGATAAGGGCGGCGGCCACCTGTTCGCGCGAGAGGATGACCTCGCGGGGGTCGGCCGGATCTTTCGGGCTGAATTTCATGACCACCGTGCGTTCAGGGTCGTTTTCAACCTCTATTCCATCAAGACTGCCTTCGGGGAAATAAACCTGCGCCCGGATGCAATAGCTGAGCGCCGCGGTTTGCACCTCGCCGGGATCAAACAGAATTTTTCTCAGTTCGCTCGGCATGTCGCCCCCTAATGCGCGAACCCCGATTCTCAGGACTCTATACTAGAAGCAATTGGTTACCCTAGCTTTAATGCGCCTCGTCCCAATTGGCGCCGGCCCCGGCATCGACGATCAGCGGCACGTCCAGGTCGGCGGCGCCTTCCATGACGGACTTCACCGCCGCCGTCGTTTGCTCAAGCTCCCCGTCCGGCACTTCAAAGACCAGTTCGTCATGCACCTGCAATAGCATCCGCGCGCCCAGGTTCGCCTCCTGCAAGGCCCCCGGCAGGCGGATCATGGCCCGCTTGATGATATCTGCAGCACCCCCCTGGATGGGGGCATT
>JADHTD010000198.1 GCA_016776525.1 Rhodospirillales bacterium | reverse complement strand
GGCCTACAAGGAAATCATCAGGATGCCGATCTAAAGAAGACTACTTGCCAATCCGGCGTGGGAACCGGGCAGGTGATTTTGAGGAAGAACTTTCAGCGGAATCCAGGTTTCGTTGGGTTGGGGCCAAGCTCCAGAATTAAGAAAAAGGGACGGGGTTTAGGGATGAACGAAGTAGATGTCCTGGAAGTCGGCCGCGAAGGCCTGTTTATCGTCTTGAAAACGGCGGGGCCGATCATGATGTCCGGCCTGCTGATCGGCCTCATCATCGCCCTTTTTCAGGCGCTAACCTCGATCCAGGAAATGACCCTGACCTTCGTTCCGAAAATCCTGGTTATCTTCCTGGCCATTATTATCTTCCTGCCGTTCATGATGACCACCCTGATTGAATATACCAATACCCTGTTCGATAAGATGATTTCGTTGGGGTAGGCAGCAATGCTGCAGGAGATCCTCTCTCTCAACGTTTTTGTTTTTTTCATGATCATGGCGCGCATGGGTACCGCCGTGACAATGTTTCCCGGATTTAATGCCAGTTACGTCAACCTGCGCTTCCGCCTGTTGGTGGCGCTGGCCATCAGCTTCGTCCTGACGCCGGTATTGGCCGACAGCCTGCCGGGCCTGCCGGAGTCGCCGGCGGCATTGGCCCTGATGATCCTGGGTGAAGTTGTGATTGGTGCTTTCCTCGGCACCATCGCCCGCGTGCTGGTGGCTGCCCTGCAATCGGCGGGGTCTTTCATCTCGCTGTTTTCGGCGATGGCCAACGCCCTTATCATGGATCCGGTGGCTGAACAGCAGAGCTCGGTGATAGCCGGATTCCTCAGCACCGTGGGCGTTCTCGTCATTTTTACCACCGGTCTGCACCACTTGATGCTGCGCGCCGTCGTCGACAGTTATGTCCTGTTCGTGCCGGGGCAGGCGCTGGCCTTCGGTGATTTTTCGGAGTTATTGGCCCGGCATGTTTCCGACAGCTTCGCCCTTGGATTGAAGTTGGCCGCACCCCTGGCCATCACCGGCCTCACCTATTATATCGGCCTCGGCCTGCTGGGCCGCCTGATGCCGGCGCTGCCGGTCTTTTTCTTCGGTATGCCGGTGCAGATCATGATGCAGATTTCGGTCCTGATGCTGGTGCTTAGCGCCATCATGATGGTCTTCATGGACCGCTTTCAATCGGGTATGGGGGCTTTCCTCACCCCGTAAGGATTTAGGAGTTTTCCACCCCCGGTAAGACGGGGCCGGGAAAACAAAAAAGGAAGACGATGGCTGAAGAAGACGAATCACAAAAAACAGAAGACCCGACGTCTAAGAAACTCTCAAAGGCGCGTTCAAAGGGTCAGGCCGCCATCTCCCAGGAAATCAAGAGCTGGGGGATCATTCTCGCCGGCGCCATGGGTATGATTCTGCTGGCCCCCGGCATCATGCACGACGTCTCGCACATCGCCACCAAATTCATTATTTCGCCGCATGCCATAGCTGCCGACTTCAAGCACCTGCGCTTCGTCATCGCCGAGGTGCTGCTCGATTTGGGGATCATCCTGTGGCCGTTTCTGCTGTTGTTGATGGTCGTCGCCCTGGCCGGTAATGTGGGCCAGATCGGTTTCATGTGGGCGACCGAGAAAATCAAACCGGACGTTTCCAAGATTTCCATTGTCAATGGGGCCAAGCGCTTGGTCTCGATGCGGGCCATCGTCGAATTTCTCAAAGGCATCCTCAAACTGATCGTGGTGGCCATCGTCGCCTTCGGACTGGCCATGCCGATCCTGCATGATTTGCAGGTGCTGCCCTTTTTCGAACTGACCGATTCCCTAAACCGTATTTACATCATCGCCATACGCCTGATGTTGGGCACGGTGGCGGTGATGACGGCGGTTGCCATCCTCGATTTTATCTACCAGAAATACGCTTTCACCAAGCAGATGAAGATGAGTAAGCAGGAGGTCAAGGACGAGAACAAGCAGTCGGAAGGCGATCCGCAGATCAAGGCCCGTATCCGCAAGTTGCGCGTCGAACGCGCCCAACAACGGATGATGGCCGCCGTGCCGGAAGCCGACGTCGTGGTCACCAACCCGACCCATTACGCCGTTGCCCTGAAATACGACATGCAGACCATGCCGGCGCCGAAGCTGGTTGCCAAGGGTGTCGATTCTCTGGCACAACGGATCAGGGAGGTGGCCGAGGACAACGATGTTCCCATTCTCGAAAACCCACCCCTGGCGCGGGCTTTGTATGCGGCGGTGGAACTGGACGATGAAATCCCGCCGGAGCACTATAAGGCGGTGGCCGAGGTGATCGGTTACGTCATGCGGCTTCGGGGCGAACTCAGGGACGAACCCCAGCCGCTCAATTAACCGGTGGCGGGTGGCATGTATTTTGGAAAACGATCTCCAGCGTTAGGGAGCGAGTCCCAGTAAATAATTAGGGTGAGGGCATGAGCGGCACGGGCGAGACCTCCATATGGCAACGTCTCATCGGACGGCTGACCGGCGCCACCGGCCCCGGCCGCGATGCCCTGTTGCGCGCCGTCGTCGAGGAAAGCCCCGATTCCCTGCTGGTAACGGCCGCCGACGGTTCTTTTGTCTATGCCAACGACGCTTTCCACCGGCTTTTTCCGAAAGCCCAAGGCCGGGCGGCAACCCTGGCCGAGGTGGCTTCCATGATAGGCGCCGTCGAGGAAGGGACGCCGGGCCTGTCCAGTGGCGAGTTTGAGCGCCTCATGGCCAGCGCCGCCGCCGCTGTCGCCGACCATGCGGAAGTGCCTCTGCGCACGGCCGGGGGCGGCGTCGAATGGCGGCGCATTTCGGTACTGCCGCTGACCTCGGTGCCCGGATACGTGCAATGGCGGGCCGAAGACGTCACCGCCCGGCGCGAAGTCGATGCCGTGCGCCACCGTGAAGAGGAACGCCTAGCCGACCTGCTCGACAATCTGCCGGCGGCTTTCTTTTCCGCCGACGGCGAGGGCCGCATCCTGTATGCCAACAAGGCGCTGGCCGACTGTCTGGAAATCACCGCCGACGAACTGGCATCGCGGACCCGCCGTTTCGCCGATTTCGTGGTCGACGGCGAAGCGGCCCCGGTGGAAGTATCCGACGGCAGCCCCGAACTGCACGGCGAGGTGACCCTGCGCCGCGCCGACGGTTCAACCTTCCGGGCCTGTTTGCTGCAATCGGAAAACATCGGCGGCGACGGCCGGGAGGCCTATACCCGGTCGATCCTGCTGCGCCACATGGCCTGGCTGCCGGAAGAAGGCTCCGAACAACGCCTGCACTGGCTGTTCGACGAAGCGCCGGTGGGCATCGCCCTATTGAACCTGCATGGGGACACCACGGATTACAACCGGGCTTTCCTTAAGCTTATGGGCCTGCACCGGGAAGCCGTCGTCGGGCGGCCCTTTTCCCACCACCTGGCCAAAGAAGACCGGGCCGAGGTCGCCTCCCAACTGTCGAAGATCGTCATGGGGGCGCTGCCCGCCGCCGTCCTTGAAGTGCGCCTGCCCGGCGGCGGCCACCGGGAACTGGTGGCCTCGCTCTATGCCAGCCGCATGGAAAACCACGACGGCGAGATTACCGGACTGGTCCTGCATTTCATCGACACCACCGAACAAAAGCACCTGGAGGTGCAATTCGCCCAATCGCAGAAAATGCAGGCGGTCGGCCAACTGGCCGGCGGCGTGGCCCATGATTTCAACAACCTGCTGACCGCCATGATCGGTTTTTCCGACCTGTTGCTGGGCCGCCACGGGCCGGAAGACCCGTCCTTTGCCGACATCATGCAGATCAAGCAGAACGCCAACCGGGCCACCAACCTAGTGCGCCAACTACTGGCCTTTTCGCGCCAGCAGACC
Organism: Rhodospirillales bacterium; assembly: GCA_016776525.1. Classification (GTDB taxonomy): domain Bacteria; phylum Pseudomonadota; class Alphaproteobacteria; order Rhodospirillales; family JADHTD01; genus JADHTD01. The sequence goes on along the minus strand of JADHTD010000198.1, from coordinate 1,721 downwards.
CTGCGCCCGGAGGTCATCGACGTCACCGAGGCCCTGGCCGACCTGTCCAATTTGCTGAGCCGCCTCATTGGCGAGACCATCGAACTGAAGATGGAACCGGGCCGCGATGCGGGCCTGATCCGCGTCGATCGCGGCCAGTTCGACCAGGTCATCATCAATATGGTGGTCAATGCACGCGACGCCATGCCGGGCGGCGGCACGATCACCATCCGCACTGCCAACGTCACCATCGATGTCCCCACCCCGCGCGGCCACGATGTCATTCCGCCCGGCGATTATTTGCAGGTGGACGTCATGGACACCGGCGTCGGCATCGCCCAGGAAGACCTCGACCATATCTTCGAGCCCTTCTTCTCGACCAAGGAAGTGGGCTCCGGCACCGGCCTGGGACTGAGCACCGTTTACGGCATCGTGCATCAGACCGACGGGTATATCTTCGTCGACAGCGCGCCCGGCGAAGGCACCACCTTCAGCCTTTACCTGCCGCTGGTGGCGGCCGAACCGGCCCTCGATGTTGCGGCGGAATTCGACCACAAGGCCCAGCTGGCAGCTTCCAAGAAACGCCCCGACCTGACCGGCGATGCCGCCGACCTGACCGGCGTCGGCACCGTGTTGCTGGTCGAGGACGAGGGCGCGGTACGCATGTTCGGGGCACGGGCGCTGCGCAACAAGGGCTACAAGGTACTGGAGGCCATCGACGGCGAGTCGGCCTTCGACGTCATCAACGGCACCGACGAGACCATCGATCTCATTATCTCCGACGTCGTTATGCCGGGCATGGACGGCCATACCCTGGTGCAACTGGTCCGCCAGGAACTGCCCGACGTCAAAGTTATCCTTATGTCGGGCTATGCCGAGGACGTACTGGCCGAGGATATCGAGCGCGACGATACCATCCACTTCCTGCCCAAGCCCTTCAGCCTCGCCGACCTGGCCGGCAAGGTGAAAGAGGTGATGGATTAGGGGGGGGGAGGTGTTGTTTGTTGTTCCCTCAAACGCCAGGCGCGCCTGTAGCGTCCATGCATTTATGCAATGGATCATAGGATTCTTTGATCCCATTTTTAGGTAATATACTGTTCCGGGATAAGGGAGCGCTTATGCGGTACTGCATCGTTACCTGTTTTCTGGCTTTGCTGCTGACGGCCTGTGCCGGGCCAAGTGAAGAGGCCGCCAGTCCGGTGGCCTTGCCGGAGGGCGTCAAGCCGTCGCCTTGTGCCAACCGGGACCGGGAAGGGGACTACCAGCGGGCCGAAATCCTCCGCCTCAATAAGGGCTACAGCTACCACGCCATTGCCAAACGCGCCGCCTTCGTCACCGCGTTCAACGCAATGCCGCCAACCTCCGACAAACCGGTGCCGGATGTGGCCGGCTATTTCACCAAGCCCGGCGAGCGCGTCGCCATCCTGCTGTTCGCCACCGGCGGCTGCGTCAGCTACCTGGAAGTGGTCAGCGCCGATAAGCTTCTGGACTTACTCAAGAAGTCGGGAAATTAGGGTCTAGACCCTAATCCACCCAGAACGGCTTGGCGGCTTCCGCCAAGGCCTGGGCACGGCTGACGCCGATGTCGTTCAACAGGTGCGGGTCGAGTTGCAACAGGCATTTCCGCTGGCGGGACCGCTGCTGCCACAAGCTCAACAGGGCCCGGACTTTCTGATCAAGTGGGATCGAGGCCTGCGCCTGGCCGCAGCTGCACGCGCTACCGTCCATATGCAGGCCGTTAA
>JADHTD010000197.1 GCA_016776525.1 Rhodospirillales bacterium | reverse complement strand
CTGCCGATCAGGGTGGCCCGCAGAACCGGTGACATCAGGGAGTTCTATCTCTAATAACGGTGCTGGCCGCCGTTCACCGAGAGGGTCGAACCGGTGATGAAGTCGGCATCGTCGGCAGCCAGGAAGAGAACGGCGCGGGCGATGTCCCTGGCCGTACCCAGCCGTCCGACCGGGATCATGGCGATGATCTTGTTGAGCACTTCCTGCGGTACGGCGCGGACCATTTCGGTGTCCACATAGCCCGGTGCAATGGCGTTGACGGTGATGCCCTTGCCGGCGCCTTCCAGCGACAGCGCCTTGGTAAAACCATGGATTCCCGACTTGGCGGCGGCGTAGTTGACCTGGCCGTATTGACCGGCCTGGCCGTTGATCGAACCGATGTTGATGATGCGGCCGAAGCCGTGTTCGCGCATGGTTTCGATGACGCAGCGCGACATGTTGAAGCACGACGACAGGTTGGTCTGGATGACCGCATCCCATTGCTCGAAATCCATGCGGTGCAGGGTGCCGTCCCGGGTAATGCCGGCGTTGTTGATGAGGATATCGATCGGCCCCAGGTCATGGGTGATCTTTTCAACGGATTCCTTGCAGGCATCGTAATCGCCGACATCGAATTTATAAACGGGGATGTTGGTTTCTTTTTGGAATTTCTTGGCGGCCTCGACATTGCCGTGGAAATTGGCGGCCACCTTATACCCGGCTTCCATCAACGCAACGCTGATGTCATGGCCTATGCCCCGGGTGCCCCCAGTGACTACTGCTACTCGCCCCATAACTGCTCTCCCTTGGGTATTATTCTGCTTTTATTTATATGTTCGGCTTTTACCGGCTATTACTTTAGCCGCGTTCGACGCACATGGCGATACCCATACCGCCGCCGATGCACAGCGTCGCTAGACCCTTCTTGGCGTCACGGCGTTTCATCTCATGGAGCAGGGTAACCAGGACACGGGCGCCGGAAGCGCCGATTGGATGGCCGAGGGCGATGGCGCCGCCGTTGACGTTGACCTTGTCGGTGTCCCAGCCGAGGTCCTTATTGACGGCGCAGGCCTGGGCGGCGAAAGCTTCGTTGGCTTCAATCAGGTCCAGGTCGTCGGTGGTCCAGCCGGCTTTTTCCAGGGCGCTGCGGCTGGCCGGAATCGGGCCGGAGCCCATGATCGACGGATCGACGCCTTCGGTGGCCCAGGAAACGATGCGGGCCAGCGGCTCGATGCCGCGTTTGTCGGCTTCTTCCTTGCTCATCAGAATCAGGGCGGCGGCCCCGTCGTTGATGCCCGACGCGTTGCCGGCGGTTACCGTGCCGTCCTTGGAAAAGGCTGGGCGCAGGCCGCCGAGGCCTTCGGCGGTGACGCCGGGTTTCGGGTATTCGTCCTCGTCGACGACGGTTTCACCTTTGCGGGTCTTGATGGTGACGGGAACGACTTCGTCCTTGAACTTACCCGCTTTAAGGGCCGCTTCCGCCTTGTTCTGGGAGGCGGCGGCGAAGGCGTCCTGTTCTTCGCGGGTGATCTGCCATTTCTCGGCGACGTTTTCGGCGGTGGTGCCCATGTGGTAGCCGTTGAAGGCATCCCACAGGCCGTCGCGGATCATGGTGTCAATGAAGTCGGTGTCGCCCATCTTGGTGCCGTTGCGCAGGTGCATGCAGTGGGGGGCCTGGCTCATGCTTTCCTGGCCGCCGGCGACGACAATCGCCGAATCCCCCATGCTGATGGCCTGGTAACCCAGCGCCACCGTGCGCAGGCCGGAGCCGCACAACTGGTTGATGCCGTAGGCCGTTTTTTCGACCGGGATACCGGCGTTGACAGCAGCCTGGCGGGCCGGGTTCTGACCGGCGCCGGCGCTGAGAATCTGACCCATGATCACTTCCGAAACGTCGGCGGGATCAACCTTGGCCCGGCTCAGGGCTTCGCGGATGGCGATTTCGCCAAGGGCATGGGCGGAAAGGGAACTGAGGCTTCCATTAAAAGAACCGACGGGGGTACGGGCGGCCCCGGCAATGACGACTTCGCTCATCGGGCGTCTCCTGGTTAATGCTGTGACGGTTTATTGAGAGGCCGTGCCTCCCCTGTTTTAAAGCGTTGTATCGTTCCTTACTGGGAAAGGCAACTGAAAAAATGCTGCACTGCACCATAATGGGGCGTGACAGAAAAATCCGCGTGATGGAAAATTACCGGAGATGGTCCCTGAACCAGTCGCCGAGCAGGGGATAGAGAAGCGTCGGGCCGCGGGAACCGACGACCATGCCGATGTGGCCGGCGGCCACCACCCGGCTCTCCACCTTGGGCAACAGGGCGGCCAGTGGGGCGGCGGATTCCGGCGGCACGATGTAATCCTGTTCGGGGATGATGGCCAGCGTCGGCGTCGTCACTTCCTCGGGCCGCACGGGACGGTCCTTGACGCTCCAGGTTCCCCGGGCCGGGGTGTTGCCCAGGTACCAATCGAACAGGCACTCGCGGGCCACCGGTCCGGTCAGCGGCACGCCGTCGTTGAGCCAGTCCTCGAGGGCGATGAAATGCCGCGCCTTGGCGGAACGTTTGTCGAGGCGGGCAAAGGCCTGGAACTTGCGGATGGCCATGGTCGGGTCGAGGCTGGCGAACATCGCCTGCAACATGTCCACCGGCATCAGGCCGAGAGTGTCGATCATCACCGCCAGTTGCGGGGCGACGGCGCGCAGCATGCGCACGGCGGCGGCATCCGGCGCGTGGAAGTCCCACGGCGTGGCCAGCAGGGCCAGCGCCGCCACCTGGTCCGGTTTGCGTTGGGCCAGGGCCAGGGCCAACAGGCCGCCCATACAGTAGCCGAGCACGGTAACCGGCCGGCCGGTGATTTCGGTTGCCGCATCCAAGGCGCTTTCCAGCCGCCCGCCGATGTAATCGGACAACGAATAACCCTGTTCCGCCGGCCCCGGTCCGTCCCAATCGACCAGCAGGGGGCGGAACCCCTGTTTGGCGAGATCCCGCATCAAACTGCGTTGGCGGGTCAGGTCCAAGACATAGGCCCGGTTGATCAGCGACGGTACGCAGAGGATGGGGGGACCGTCCTTGGCGGTGTCATGGGTGGCCCCGTAATCGAGCAGCCGCGTCGTTCCCTGCTGCCAGATTGTGGGGACATCATCCGGCCGCGGTGGCCGCGATAGGGTCTGGTAAGCCTTGACCCCGTCGGCGAAATTGCCGAGGCGGCGGCGCGACTCGGCCTCTACGGCTTCGTCGAAAAGCTTAAGATCGACGCCGCCCAGGTTTTGTTGCAGCTTTTCCACGGCCGCCGCCAGTTCCGGCCTCCAGGGCAGCGATCCGTTCTTCAAGTGCGGCAAGGCGGCGCGCGAACTCATCCAGATCATGGTCTGGATGGCCATGTGCAGCGGCAGCGGGCGGGGTCCTATCTGCCACGGCTTGGCCGCCGTCTGCGGGTCCTCGGGCGGCGGGGTTGTTTGCTGTTCCGTCACGCGCTTGCGTCTCCTTGGCGGGCGTCAGCCCCGATTGTGCCATGGAAATGACACCGGCTGCACCCGCATTCATCAGTTCGATGGTTTTGGACATGATCTCGGCGACGTTGCGGTCGGCGGCCATACCCGCCATCTGCGACTGCCAGAGGTCGAGATACTGCTTGGCCAAGGCGTCCAAATCCGGTGCTTTTCCCATCATTACCCCATGCTCAATGTTGGCGCTACTATATCGTGGCGGGCGGGCTGAAGGAACATTTCATTGCATTGCAGCAAAATCCGGGAAATGATAGAACTTGATGCCATTGAGGGGCGGGTGGCCCGGCATCGTCCTTAAAACGCCTAAAAAAGTGGAGTCGACACCATGGCCAAGGCCTCAGGTTCGGACAACCAGCCGATCACAATTAAAAAATACGCCAACCGGCGTCTCTACAACACGGCAACCAGCAGCTACGTGACGCTGGACAACCTGTCCCAGATGGTCAAAGACGGCATCGACTTCGTCGTTTACGACGCCAAATCCGGCGAAGACATCACCCGTTCCGTGCTCACCCACATTATCGTCGACGAGGAGTCAAAGGGGCAACACCTGCTGCCGATCAGTTTTCTCCGCCACCTGATCAGTTTCTACGGCGACAGCCTGCAGGCCCTGGTTCCCAGTTATCTGGAAACCTCCATGCATTCGTTTGCCCGCAACCAGGAGCAGATGCGCAACTACATGCAGGACGCCTTTGACGGCCTTATGCCGTTCGGCCAGTTCGAGGAAATGGGCAAACAGAACATGGCCATGTTCGAACAGGCCGTAAAAATGTTTTCGCCGTTCTATGCCGGCAATGAAAACGGCGCCGTTCGCCCCAATGGGGGCGGGTCCGCCGCGGCCAATGTCTCCGGGGCCAATGCTGCCGGAACCGGCATTACCCCGGAACAGCAATTGGAAGAATTGCGCACCAAGTTCACCGAATTGAAAAAGCAGCTGGACAAGATCACCGACGACGGCTGATTTTTTCGGCCGCTTGATCCCGTTCCCATACGGAAGCCTGACCTCCACTCATCGGCACCTTGAATATGCTATAGCCTGGTTCCCACCGATTGGGGTCGAGTCACAAAAACATAGGTCCGGCGTCCGCTTTATCCCAGTAAGCAAACATATATATCGACGGCCTTTATAGTGTCTGCTTATAGCCACAAGCGAACGTTGAGCCAAAACTCCGCTTTGGTCCATACTGTCCAACGAGGTAACTCCCTCTCACTTATCAAAAAGTTACCTTCTTGAACTCAAGGTCCTGGATGTTATTGAAGCATGCGTCCAGGGAGCCAATATCCAAAATTTTCGGTTCATCAGTCGTTTTTGTCAGAGCCGTATACGCCCTTAGAAAGGCGATTTGGTCGAGTTTCCACAAAGAAGGTATACCGCTGTCAAAGGCGTCGGCCATAATGCGCGCTGCGCGCAAGAGAAATTTTTCTCCCAAACCGGGGTTAAAGACCATAGCCCCGCACCGGAAAACATTATGGGGCGGGTAAGTCTTGCGAAACTCGAATGCAATATCATGCTTGTTATGACAAGCGGCAATAATTGGATCGAGAGTCTTGACCGTCCAATCAATATCAAGTGTTGCCAGGGGCGTTTTAAGCGTCGACATGATTGACGGAGAAATCAAAAATCTCCGACAACAGTAATATGAACGCATGTCTTCGATTCCGTCAGGAAGTGTCCCGATACACACGCCCACGTTCATTTGAGCATGCGAAATTATACTGTCGACCTTCTCAAGAATATCAGGGTTTTGCCCCCCATCTCTTATGCACCTGTCTGATGTAGGGTTCAATAATTAGCTGTGGATTGGCCAATGAAGGGGGGAGGACATGATCGGATTCGTAATATCTTTTTATGAGAGCTTCGGGTCAGCAGTGGACGTCAACACAGATAGCCAAACGAGTCCGGTCTTAGCCAGAAGCGGACATTATCCACCTATGAAATAGATGCCTGCTTTATTTCCGATAGTGGACAGATGACGCTTTAATTTATTGCATTACGATCGACACTCTTTCCTGTTCACCTGCTGGGTGAGGCGGTGGGATCGTGTCCGAATCTTTCCCCGGAAATCCATTCTTTTGTTTAATTTCAAAGTCTTGA
>JADHTD010000196.1 GCA_016776525.1 Rhodospirillales bacterium | reverse complement strand
ATGGAGGCGTATTTTTCCGTGCCGCCAAATTGTTTTTTATCCCCGCGTCATCGCCGCCGATCAGGATGACAGCATCGGCACGCCCCAAGGCAGAGCCGACAGATTCGCGTAAGGGACCCGCCGGAAACACATGCCCGTTGCCGAAACCGAACTCGCCGTCGACCACCAGCAACGACAGGTCTTTCTCCACCGATGGGTTCTGGAATCCGTCATCCATGATGATAACATCGGGGGAGCCATCTTCGGCATCATCGGCGGCGGCGGCAACTCCATGGGCGCGGTCCCTGGCGACCCAAGCCGACGCGACCCGGGCCAACAACAGGGCTTCATCGCCCACATCCACTGGCGTATGGGTTTTCGGATCAACACGAATCGGGCCGGCCAGCCTTCCGCCATAACCCCTGGTTAGGAAACGGACATTGCGGCCTTCAGCGATCAGGCGCCGGGCCAGGTTTATCGCAACCGGCGTCTTGCCGGCACCGCCGGTTACCAGATTACCGACGCAGATCACCGGCACAGGTGATTTTACGGGCCGGGCCAGGGCGAAGCGGATTCTTCCCGCAAGCCCGTAACACCACCCCAACGGCGCCAGAAATCCACCCGGAAACCCACCATCTCGTTGCCAGAATTCAGGCGCGCGCACGGGACTTGTCCTTCTGCAGCAGGTGTTCCAAGAACGGTCCCAGTTCGACGAGAACCGCGTCCAGCACACCGGCTTCCGCCGCCGCCATGGCCTTTGCGGCGGCTGCCATGCGTTCGCGTTCCGAAGTGTCTTCGAGCAACTGCCGAACCGCGCTAAACAGGGCTTCGCCATCAGCCACCTGAAGGGCAGCGCCCGTTTTGTTAAAGCGCTCGGAAATATCCTCGAAATTCATCATGTGAGGCCCATGAACAATGGCGCAGTCCAGCCGCGCCGCCTCCAACGGATTTTGCCCCCCCAGTGGTACCAGGGACTTGCCCATGAAGACGACCCCGGCAATTCGAAAGAACAGGCCCATTTCGCCCATGGTGTCGGCCACATATATGTCGGTTTCAGGACGGATGGCGTCGCCGTTTGACCGAAGGGACACGTCCTGCCCTTGCCCGCGAAGCCGGGTGGCGACTTTCTCACCCCGGTCCGGATGACGAGGAATAATCAGCGTCAGGAGTCCAACTTGCAAAGACTTCAAACGTTGATGAACTTGCGCCGCCATGTCTTCCTCACCGGCATGGGTGCTGGCCGCCAGCCAAACAGGCCGAGTGCCGATAGAGTTCTTAATTGCCGCAAATTCTGCCTCGTCAACGGGTAGTGGAGGGCCGGCGAATTTCAGGTTGCCGACGTGTTTAGCTGTGCCGGCCCCCAATTGGCGAAGCCGCTGCGCGTCGGCATCAGACTGCCCCAGGCACAAATCGAAACAACCAAGCAATTCTCTGATCAAGCCACCGAACCGCCGCCAACCGACAAACGACCGTGGCGAAACCCGACCATTTATGAGGATCATAGGGATATTCCGGCTTGCGGCTTCGGTGATCATATTGGGCCAGAATTCCGACTCCGCCCATAACGCTAGGTCCGGACGCCAGTGATCGAGGAACCGCCGAACCGACGCGATGCGGTCCACCGGCGCATATTGATGGAATGACCCTTCTGGAAGACGCTCCGCCATCAAGCGAGCAGACGTCACTGTCCCCGTGGTCACCAGGATGTTAAGTCCGGGCTGGTCCTCGACCAGCCGCCCGATCAACGGCAACATGGACAGAGACTCGCCAACGCTGGCGGCATGGACCCAGACCAGCGGGCCGTCAGGACGGGCAAGGCCAGGGCGGCCTAGGCGTTCGCTGAACCGGGCCGGGTCTTCCTTGCCGCGAATTCTGCGAAGCCACAGATAGACCCCTATCAAGGGCGCGCCGAGGACGGAAAAAGCACGATACAAACCCAACATCATAAGGCGCCGCCTTCGTCCTTTGCATCGGCCTCAGGTTCCACCGGCGGACGGTCGGTCAGTCGATCCGCCTCTGCGGTTACAGCATTGAGAGCGTCTTCAACCTGACGGCGGACTGCTTCCTCATCTTCCGGCGAAGCGGCGCGGTCGATGTATATGGGGTCTCCCCAGATAAAAACCCGGCGTCCAAATGGCCAAGCGACAAGAAATCGATCCCAGGAGGACAGGCAGCGACCGTTAGTGCTGCCAAACGCCACCGGTATGACGGGCGCCCCGGACAACCGCGCAACACTGATGATACCTCCGCTGGCCTGCATTCGGGGGCCGCGCGGTCCGTCCGGCGCAATCCCCACATAATCGCTATTCTTTAAAGTTTTGACCAAGGCGCGGAGTGCCTGCGCCCCACCTTGGGATGAGGATCCGGCTACCGTTTTAATACCGAAATAACCAACCGTACGGGCGCTCAACTGCCCGTCGCGATGCTGGGACATCAAAATAAAAATGGTTTTTCCATGCTCCCAACAACAAGGCATCATCAATATCCTGCCATGCCAAAACGCTAGAATGAATGGTTGACCTGCCGTCCAGAACCGTCTCGGAATATCGCCACCAATTACCTGCCAGGTCCCCGTATGATAGACCAGACGAATGTACAGGGACGCCAGCCAGCTGAAAATACGGCGCATGCTTTCCAATTGTAGGATTCGCTTCAATGGCCTCACGCTGAAGCTCCCTGCTTTCGCACTCAGGCGTCCGCTGCCCGGGCGGCGTCTTCGAGTGGAGCGTCCTCGGAGAATTGTAAATTATAAAGCCGGTGATAAGCACCGCCCTGAGACATCAAAGCCTCGTGGCCACCCTGTTCAATCACGCGGCCTTTGTCGATAACGTATATCAGGTCGGCGCCGGTGACGGTGGACAAACGGTGCGCGATCACTAACGTCGTCCGCCCGGCCATCAGCTTGACAAGGGCTGCCTGCACCTGGCGTTCGGATTCCGTATCCAGGGCCGATGTTGCTTCATCGAGCAAAAGCACCGGCGCGTTTTTCAGCATCGCACGGGCAATAGCGAGACGCTGGCGCTGTCCGCCTGACAACTTCACCCCCTGTTCGCCAACCAGGGTGTCATATCCGTTGGGAAGGTCGAGTATGAAATCATGAGCGGCGGCGTTGCGCGCAGCTTCGACAATTTCGTCGTCGGATGCCCCGGCCCGGCCATAAGCAATATTGGCATGCACGGTATCGTCGAAAAGGGTGATTTCCTGACTGACCAAAGCTACGTTTGCGAAAAGGGAAGAAAAGGTGACATCGCGAACATCGACACCGTCCAGATACACATTTCCATCGTCAACGTCGTAGAATCGAGGGATCAGGTTGAGGATGGTAGTTTTTCCGGCCCCTGAAGCCCCAACCAGGGCTACCCTTTTGCCAGCCGGCACTTCTAGGGAGATTCCGTTCAGGGCCGGTCTACCGTGTGTATAGGAAAAACGCACATCTTCCAGGCGGATTTCGCCCTTCACCACCGTCAGTTCAGCGGCGTTTGGTTTCTCAAGAATCGCCGGTTCCGTGTCGAGCAGCGCGAACAAACGCTGAGCGCCAGCCAATCCTTCCTGTAGGCTAGAATTCAGGTTGGCCAACCGCTTCATCGGCTCATAGGCCAACAACAAAGCCATAATGAACGAGAAAAAGGCGCCCGAGGTGGTTGCACCAGCGATCACCCTGTGCCCGCCATAAATTATTACAACACAGACAGCCGCCCCGCCCAGAGTTTCCATGATCGGACTGGACATGGATCGGGTCCGGGCGGATTTAAGGTTTAACTTGAAAATCCGCTCTACAATGTCTCCGATCCGGCTTTTTTCATAGCCCTCCATGCCGTAGGCCTTGACCACGCGAATTCCCTGAAAGGTCTGTTCCAGCAATGTGGTGAATAAGCCCATTTCCTCCTGGGTGTTGGCCGTGACCTTACGCATGCGCCGCCCCAACCGAAGTACCGGAAGCGCTGCCAATGGAAACACGAAAACCGAGATCGCCGCCAATTGCCAATCCTTGAGAAACATCACAGTAGTCAGTCCCGCAAACGACAACACATCCTTACCGAACCCGGTCAACACATTGGACACCGCGACACGCATCTGGTTGATGTCGACGGTAAAACGCGAGATCAGCTTGCCGGTCGAATTATTGTGGAAAAAACCAATATCCATCCGCGCCAAATGCGCGAACAGGCGGTTCTGGTTGTCGGCAATGATGCGAAAACCAACGAAACTCATCAGAACCGATTGACCGTAATTGGCAAACCCCTTGACCAAAAAAGTAAGAAACACCACCGCACCCAGGGGCCACAAAATATCCCGGTTTTCCGCAATAAACACCTCGTTGACAACGGGTTCCATCAGCCAGGCGCTGAACGCGGTCGCCGCCGCCATCAACGCCATGCACAAAATGGCAAGAAGAATCCAACCAAAATAGGGCCGGATGCTTTCACGCCATAGGCGCAGCATCAAAACATGGGTAGATTCGTGCCGGTCCGGCGATTTATCGGTTGTCGTGCTCAAGATTTAGGAACCCGTTCTTGACGAAGCGGACACTAACATGCTGAGCAGGCCCACGCCAACGTCTGGCCGTAATTTCAACGACCGGCCACCGTCATTCCTTCGACCCTGATCGTCGGTGCGTTGGTCCCATAGCGAAATTCCAGGTCGTCGGCAGCCGTCAGATGGGCAAACATATCCATCAAATTGCCGGCTATTGTCAGCTCGCTAACCGGAAAGGAAATTTCACCGTTTTCGATCCAGAAACCGCTAGCGCCACGACTGTAGTCACCGGTGATACCATTGATCCCGAAACCCATCAGTTCGGTGATATAAAGGCCACTATTGATGTCGGCGATTAAATCTCCAGGTGTTTCAGAACCAGCCTCCAGGTACAGATTCGTCGTCGATGGTGACGGTGGGGAAGAGGTGCCACGTGAAGCATGCCCTGTCGTTTCCAGACCCAATTGCCGCGCCGAACGCAAATCCAGAATCCAGGTTTTCAATACGCCGTCCTCAACCACATTCAACCGCTTCGTCCCGACCCCTTCGCCATCGAAATTCTTTGACCGAAGTCCGCGAATGCGAAGCGGGTCATCGACGACGGTGATTGTGTCGGGAAACAATTTGTCGCCCATTTTTTCCTTCAAAAAAGTCGTGCCACGGGCAACGGAACTGCCGTTAACGGCGCTGGCAAGATGCCCGACCAGGGAATTAGACACCCTCGGGTCGTAGACTACCGGAACCTGTGCCGAAGTAGCTTTTCTCGGGTTCAGCCTATGGACCGCCTTTTCGCCCGCGGATTGGCCGATATCGACAGGTGAGGGTAGGTCTTCACCGTGAACCGTGCTGACGTAATCGTAATCCCGTTCCATGGAGGTACCCTCACCGGCGAGGACGGAAACGCTGATGGAATGTCGCGAACCGGATCGGGTTTGCCGAAATCCGTTGGAACCGGCAATAGCGATGTTGGTCCGCCCCCAACTTGCCTCAGCCCCTTCAGAATTGGTAACGCCCGGCACGGCCCGGGCGGCATCCTCGGCGTCGGCGGCTCGTGCTGACAGGATTTCCGTATCAGGCTCTGTTTCGTCACAAACATCAAGATCCGGGAATTCGGTGGCCAGCCGGTCTTGTTCTGCAAGCCCACAAAATGGGTCCTCGGGCACGGACCGCGCCATG
>JADHTD010000195.1 GCA_016776525.1 Rhodospirillales bacterium | reverse complement strand
CTGGAACTTCGGACCCGGGACCGGGCCCGCAAACTGATTTCCAAGATAGACGAAGCCCTCGACCGCATCGAGGACGGCTCTTACGGGTATTGCGAAGAAACCAGTGAGCCGATCAGCATTTCCCGGCTGGAAGCGCGCCCCATCGCGACGCTGAGCATTGAAGCCCAGGAACGCCACGAGCGGATGGAAAAAACCCACCGCGACGATTAAGTGTTTCCGGGGCCTTTCCCGTATGGGACAAATCAAATAAGCCGAAAAAAAAGGCCGGTGCTCAGCACCGGCCTTTAAGGTGTCCAGGTTTCAACTCGAACCTAGAACGGGAAGAGAATATCCCAGAGTTGCGTGCCCCAGCGGGGTTGCTGTAGGTCACTGAGGGTTCCGCGTCCGCCGTATGCGACGCGCATTTCGGCGATCTTGGTGTGGGTGATGGTGTTATCGGATTCGATGTCTTCCGGCCGCACGACGCCGGTGACCATCAATTGCCGCAGTTCGTTGTTCACGCGGACTTCCTGGCGGCCGATGATGGCCAGGGCGCCGTTGGGCAGGATCTGGGTGACGACGGCGGCAAAAGTCAGGGTAACCGTCTCTTTTCGTTCGATGGTGCCGTCGCCGGAGGTCGAATGGGCGCTGCCGAAACTTATCATCGATGTCGGATCGACGCCCTGCGGAAGCTTTTTAGCGAATTCCAGTTCAAGTCCCAGCAGGTTGGTGACGTCGGTGTCTTCCGAATCTGCCCGGTCGCGGGTGGTCTCGTTTTCCAGAGAGGCGCTGTCCGCAAGGTTCAACTGAACGGTCAGGATATCACCGATTTCCTTGGCGCGGTGGTCGCGGAAGAAGGCCTTGGCGCCCGACCGCCACAGGGAATTGGGGTTGACGTTGGGGGTGACCGGAGCCGGCATCGGCATGCTGACCGGGCGATAGTTGGGTTGTGCGGTTGGATTGGTGATCTCCGTCAGCTTTGGTCCGCCGTTGACATCGGAAATACGCGACAAGGTGTTGCACCCCGCGAGTCCGATGGCGATCAGCACTGCCGCGGAAAGCCGGAACAGCGATCGAGTTGTATGGTTGCTCATGATCGGTCTCCTAATTCATCGCGATGCGGTTGAGAGGCCGTACCGAAACCTTGTTGAAGCCGGTAATCACCGCTTCGACGATGGTATTGCTCTGTGAGTTGCTGATGCGGATGGTGTCGCCGTCACTGCCGTTGTCCAGGGCGCGCCCCTTGGCGGTCAACAACATGTTGGGAACCCGTAGAACCAATGTCACCAAACTGCCTTTGGTAACCAGTAGCGGGCGGCGCACCTGCGAAATGCGGACCGGATAACCGGCCCGGAGACCGCGTTTCGGCGTTTTGCCGACGAGGTCTGCGATATTGGTTAGGGTGTCTTTTTGCAGGCGGTCGGACCGGGTCCGGATCCACTTAATATCGCGTTTGGTGATAATCTCGTCTTTCAACACACGGCGGCTGAGCACCGGTATTTCCGACATTTGATGCAGTTTGCCGGAAACGCGCACCCGTTGGGCCGACGGATCATCGGCCGGGGCGACCAGAATGGCCGTAAAGCGCCGGGTCCGCTGATCGTAGGTCGTATCCTCGACGGCGACCGTGGCGCTGGATTCGGCAGGAACATAGAGCCTGAGCCTGCGGTTGCCGAGATCGACCAGCATGTCGGGATCGGCGCCCTTATCGAGAAGCGCTGCCAGGACATAATCGGTGATTTCCTCGCGGCCGATCACCAGGCTGTCGCGTTCGACTGTCGCCTGGTCGAGACGGCTCATCGGCCGCCAATCCAGGCCATGACCCCGGGCCACCCGGTAAAGCCAACGGGCGTCAAAAATAGCCCGTTTGCCGGGTTGTGGGGTATAGGCGACCGTCTTCCCGGCATATTTGCCGGCGTTGGTGAAGAGGTCGCCCAGGCGGATGACGTCGCCGCGGACGGTCGTCGATTTGTTGAGGACCGACTGTCCGGCAAGGGCCGGGGCGGCAGCCAGGGCCAGGAGAAGTGAGGCCAGGGCCAGGATTTGCTTAAGTATTCTCATGGTTCCGCCCCTTATTTCATATTCGACAGGGTGCCCATCATTTCGTCGGCGGTCTGAATAACCTTCGAGTTCATTTCATAAGCACGCTGGGCGGAAATCAGGTTGGAGATTTCCTCGACCGCATTGACGTTCGAAGTTTCCAGGAACCCTTGCAGGATGGAGCCGTAACCGGTGGCTCCGGGGATGCCCGTAGACGGGTTTCCGGATGCCGGCGTTTCCAGGTACAGGTTGTCGCCGACGGCTTGCAGGCCGGGGTCGTTGGGGAACGAGGCCAACTGAATCTGGCCGACGTTCTGCAAGGCGACTTGGCCCTGGATTTTGACCAGGACTTCGCCGCTGGCGTTGATGGTGACATCGACGGCATTAGGGGGAATGGTAATCCCGCCTCTCATGAGATAGCCGTCGTGGGTGACGACCTGGCCTTGCGCATTCAACTGGAAGGTGCCGTCCCGGGTATAGGCGGTTTCACCGCTGGGCAGATCGACCTGGAAAAAGCCGTTGCCCTGGATGGCCATGTCGAAGGTGTTATCCGTCGAACTCAGGTTGCCTTGTTCGTGAATCCGGTAAACGGCGGCCAGCTTGACGCCCAGGCCCAACTGTACGCCGCTCGGCACGATGCCGCCGGAATCCGAAGAGGTCGACCCGACGCGCCTAAGGTTCTGGTATAGCAGGTCATGAAATTCAGACCGGCGGCGCATGAATGACGTCGTGTTCATGTTGGCGAGGTTATTGGAAACAACCTCGACATTGCGTTGCTGGGCCAACATGCCCGTCGCTGCAATACTTAAAGCTCTCATTTTCCCGTCCTTTCTGATGTTTTTTTTATTGTTTTTGTTTCATTGCGTTGTTTTGCGTGTCCAATGCAGCCTTAGATCGGCTCCATGGTCTCTTTGGCCATTCTCTTGATCCGCTCGTCTTCTTTTTGGATCATCTGTTTAACGCCAGCATAGGCGCGGTTGACTTCGATCATTCGGGTCATTTCGATGATGCCTTCGACGTTTGAACTTTCCAGCATGCCCTGAACGATGGTGCGCTTTTCGGCGTCTTCCGGGGTGGCATTACTGGCGAACAGGCCGCCGGCCACTTGGCGAAGTTCCTGTTTGTTTTCAAAATTGACCAATCCGATGCGACCCAAATCGCCGGAGTTGGTGGAAATCGTGCCGTCCCGTGAAATGTTGATCGAGTTATCCTCGGGGCTGATAAAAAAGGGCTGGCCGCCGTCCGATAGCACCGGATAGCCGTTCTGGTTAACCAAATTGCCGTCGTTATTGAGCTGAAAGCTGCCGTTCCGGGTGTAGCGGTTGCCGCCCGGGGTATCGACGACGAAATAGCCGTCGCCCGCGATCGCCAAATCCAGCGGATTTCCGGTCTTTTGATGGGGGCCTTCCGTTGTATCGCGAACCGAGGCGATATCCCGGACAAAGGCGATTTTTTCGCCCAGTATGCTATCGCCGCCCTTGGACTGGACCAAATGCTGCTTAAACATCATTTTTTCGCCCTTGAAGCCGGTCGTGTTTATATTGGCAATATTATTGGCGATAATATCCATCTGCCGGCGGAGCGCTCCTTGTCTGGAGAGGGCTATAAGTGCTGTGTTTTCCATTTCCTAATTTCCCACGGTTAAAGTCCACAAATCCCGCCAACTACCTTGCATAGGGTGTGCCAAAATAAATTATCTTTTGATTACAATTCATTAGAGAAATTATTTGGGGGTAAAGACGGGCTTGGACAGTGCCGAAAAGCAGGCTTTGCCCGGCAGGAATTACCCAGGTGTTAGGGCTCGCCGGATGGCTAAGGTTTTGGTATTGTTTGGCGTAGGGAGAAAATGATTCGTTTTTACGAATCGCCCAATCAGGACATTGTTTTTGAAAGAAAAATGAACGTGTCGTTTCTCAACCAGTTATTAACCTACCTATCATATGGTCTTCAACTAGGCAGTGCTGACGACGTTGGCTCTGTTGTTTTACCGAGTGTAGACAATGGCTGACGACGATCTGGACGAAATGGATGACGAAGTCGATGGCGACCTCGACGATGATGAGGAGGGCGGAGGCCCGCCTAAGAAGGGCAGTAAGAAGCTCATAATCATCATCGGTGTTGTCCTGCTGCTGCTTATCGGTGGCGGTGCCGCGGCCTTCTTTACAGGCTTGCTGGACCCAGTCGTAGCGATGATCACCGGTGAGGAAGAGAAGGCTGAACAGGCTGAAGGAGAAGGTGGAAAAAGCATTATTAGCGGGGACGCCGTTTTCTATGATTTGCAAGAGATGCTGGTGAACCTCAATACGGGTGGACGTAAATCGACATTTTTAAAGATCCGCGTCAGCCTCGAATTGGAAAAACCGGAAGACATCCCCCGGGTCGAAGGCATGATGCCCCGGATCATAGATAACTTTCAGGTCTATCTGAGGGAACTCAGGATTGAAGACCTCAAAGGATCGGCGGGTATGTACAGATTGCGGGAAGAATTGCTGACCAGGGTCAGCGCCGCCGTCGCCCCGACCAAGATTAATGATGTTTTGTTCAAGGAGATGCTTGTTCAGTAGCGGCTTGGGACAGACCGCACCACGTATTTGGGATGGGATCGAACGGACAGGGACTTAAGGCGTCCGTTTTGAAACGGGATAACCGGAAACAATGACAGCACCAGGCGACGAAGAAGTTGACCAAGAGGCCATGATGGCCGAATGGGAAGCCGGCATGTCTGAGGAGGAATCCCCGGCCGCGTCTGGCGGTGGCGGCGACGACGACGGCGACGTTGACGATCAGGACGATCTGGCCGCTGAATGGGAAGCCATGATGGGCGGCGGCGATGGCGGCGGCGAAGCCGAAGTCGTTTCCGCATCCCCGGCCCGTGAATCGACCCGCGTCCTCAACCAGGATGAAATCGACAGCCTGCTCGGCTTTGACGACGAGCATGAAGAAGGCGGCGACAAGTCCGGCATTCAGGCCATTCTCAACAGCGCCCTTGTTTCCTATGAACGCCTGCCGATGCTGGAAGTGGTGTTCGACCGTCTGGTCCGCCTGATGTCGACGTCGCTGCGTAATTTCACCTCGGACAATGTCGAGGTCTCGCTCGACAATATCGCTTCAATCCGCTTTGGCGATTACCTCAACTCAATCCCGCTGCCGGCCATGCTGAGTGTGTTCAAGGCCGAGGAATGGGATAACTTCGGGCTGATCACCGTTGATTCGTCGCTCATTTATTCAATCGTCGACGTGCTCCTTGGCGGGCGCCGCGGCACGGCGGCCATGCGTATTGAAGGCCGTCCTTATACGACCATCGAACGCTCGCTGGTTGAACGCATGGTGCATGTCATGCTGGCCGACCTGTCATCGGCGTTTGAGCCGTTGAGCCCGGTCACCTTCCGCTTTGACAGGCTGGAAACCAATCCCCGTTTCGCCACCATTTCCCGTCCGTCAAACGCCGCCATCGTGGCGCGGCTGAGGATCGACATGGAAGACCGCGGCGGCCGCCTTGAACTGTTGATCCCCTATGCGACCCTGGAACCGGTTCGCGAATTGCTGTTGCAGATGTTCATGGGCGAAAAATTCGGCCGTGACTCCATTTGGGAAACCCACCTGGCCGAAGAA
>JADHTD010000194.1 GCA_016776525.1 Rhodospirillales bacterium | reverse complement strand
ATTCTTCATGGTGAAATCGCATTGGCCTTCCTGGGCAATGGCCAGCAGGTGCAGCACGGTATTGGTCGAGCCGCCCATGGCGATATCGACGGTCATGGCATTGGCGAAACCTTCGGGGCTGCCCATGGAGCGCGGCAGGACGCTGGCGTCGTCGCCCTCGTAGTACCGCTTGGTGATTTCGACGATGCGCCGGCCGGCTTGCAGAAACAGTTCTTTCCGGGCGGCATGGGTCGCCAGCAGGCTGCCGTTGCCCGGCAGCGCCAGCCCGATGGCTTCCGCCAGGCAGTTCATGGAGTTGGCGGTGAACATGCCCGAGCACGAGCCACAGGTCGGACAAGCCGAGCGTTCATAATCTTCCGCCGTTTGGTCCGATACATTGGGGTCGGCGGCCTGGATCATGGCGTCGATGAGGTCGGCTTTTTTCTCCTCGCCGTCGACGACGACCTTGCCCGCCTCCATCGGTCCACCGGAGACGAACACCGTCGGGATGTTTAGGCGCATGGCGGCCATCAGCATGCCCGGCGTGATCTTGTCGCAGTTGGAAATGCAGACCATGGCGTCGGCGCAGTGGCCGTTGACCATGTATTCGACGGAATCGGCGATGATTTCGCGGCTCGGCAGCGAATACAGCATGCCGCCGTGGCCCATGGCGATGCCGTCGTCGATGGCGATGGTGTTGAATTCCTTGGCGACGCCGCCGGCCTTTTCAATCTGGCGGGCGACCATCTGGCCCAGATCCTTGAGGTGGACATGGCCTGGCACGAATTGGGTGAAGGAATTGACGACGGCGATGATCGGTTTGCCGAAATCGCTATCGGTCATGCCCGTGGCGCGCCACAGGCTGCGGGCCCCGGCCATGTTGCGGCCGTGTGTCGACGTACGGGAGCGGTATTCGGGCATGGTCAATCCTTATCTACGGAATGCTTTTCGTTTGGGGGAAAGAAAGATAGAGAACGCGGCCTTCAATGCCCAGCCTTTAATGCATCAATTCCCGACTGTGCATAGGGTTTTTAGGGTGTCTAACCACCCCATTTTTGCTTGCCCTCGGCCGTCGCTTTCAGGGCTTTTTCCAAATCCTTGGCCTGTGCCTTTAAGTCCTTCTCCATGCGGCGGATTTTACGGTTGAGGTCTTCCACCCGGTGCAGGGTATCCCGGCGATTATCGGCTTCACGCTTTTTCATATATTTGCGGACCCGCCATTCCAGCGCCACGGCAAACATAATCAATCCGGCCAGCGTGCAGATGACCGCCGTGAACAGGTATTCCACCTTGTTGAAGGCAAAGGCCGTTCCCCAGAATCCGATGGTCACCAGGGCCGAGGCCATGGTGAACAACAGCCGCTTGGTAACGACGTCGTCTTTCTGGATTTTGTGGGTGGCATCGACGACGGCGTTGGCAATCTCGGCGCGGGCCATGTCCTGCCATTGCTTGAAGGGCATGCCGTCATTGGAGCGGCCGTCGCGGATAAACTGGGCCAGGCGCTGGATGACATATTCGGCCCGTTCTTCAGGGGTCGGATTGCCCTGGTCGTCCATGTTCTCCGGGAGGTCGTCCCGGGCGGCCTCTTGCAGGATGGAGAATTCTTCCGGCATCGCTGTCCTAATACCTGGTTAAGAGCCGTCCAGGACTATGACCGGCATTCAAGTAACCGGTTACAGCCTTAATGTATCTGGGCGCTGTCCGGCACGGTGTCGGAAAGAAGTTCTTCCGCCACGCGGGCGATCTTCAACCACAGGCGGCTGCCCTCGCTGTTGCCTTCGTCGCGCAGGGCATCGGCCTTGATGATAGCCCCGATCGAGGCCATTTCCCCATATTCGGTGACCAACAGGTTAGCGACCCTGTAGATGGTGGAACTGCTTTTGATAGTTGCCATCTCGAACCTCACCGGTTGCTCTTGATGATTTCGGTCATGGTAACGCCAAGGCGGTCTTCGATAACCACCACTTCGCCCTTGGCGACAAGCCGGTTGTTGGCCCGGATGTCGATGGACTCACCGACCATGCGGTTCAGTTCGACGACGGCGCCACGGCCGAGTTTGAGGATTTGGGAAACCTGCATGGAGGCCGTGCCGAGCACGGCGGTGACTTCTACGGTGACTTCCTGGACGGCGCTGTCGCCGGTGGTACCGACTTTCTCGCCCGTTGGTTGGGGGGCCGCCGGCTGATCGTCAGCGGCGGGTTTCGCGTCGTCCTCGCCTTCCGACAGAACCGCGTTCAACATGTCATCATCATCAGCCATCCCGTTCTCCAAAAACAGCCGGAGGTTTGTCCCAATCTCCGCGCCCGGCCAACCGTTTCCCAAGGCCGACAGCGGATTGGCTATCTTACCCCCGAATTCATTCGAAAAGGTTAATGGACTTATAAGGGCCCTAAAAAAACCCGGAAAACCAGGGTTTTTTTGAGCCGGGCATTGATCCGGGTGAAACCGACAGAGAGGCGAATCGCCTTTTTACGTTTAAAGGGACTCGCCCCCAACCCAACCGTACCAAGTATGCGCTAGTGGGACTCGACCCCACCCCAACCGCACCTGGAATAGGTTAGAAAAAAACCTAAACGCCCGACAGCCGTTGCAGGGCTTCCGACAGCTTGTTCTTTTTATCAGAGGTTTCCTGGCGGCGTTCCCGTTCGGTCTCGACCACTTCCGGCGGCGCCTTGTCGGTGAAGCCTTTGTTGGCCAGTTTCTTGTCGTGCTTGGCAATCTCGCCGTCCAGCTTGGCGATTTCCTTTTCCAGGCGGTCTTTTTCACCGGCGATATCGATGACCTCAGCCAAGGGCAGGACAAGGATCGCTTCGTCGATGACATCCTGGACGGCGCCCTCCGGCACCTCGCCGTCGATCAGGCCGGCGGAGTCCAGACGGGCCAGACGTTCGATCAAATCCTTGTGGGTCTCCAGGCTGGCCTGGGCGACGGCACCGGCGTCCTTCAGCAACATCGGGATTTTGGCGCCCGGCGGCACGTTCATTTCGGCGCGCACGGTACGGACCTGGCTGATCAGGCGCACCACCCAATCCATTTCGGCATTGGCCCCGGCATCGATCAGGGAAGCGGGCAATTCCGGCCAGGCCGAGGTAATCAGGCTGCCGTCCCGGTTTTCGCCGAGGGCTTCCCACAGTTCTTCGGTGATGAACGGCATGATTGGATGCAACAGGTGCAGGATCTGGTCCAGCACCCAGGCGGTGGCGGCCCGCGTCTCGGCCTTGGCGGCTTCATCATCGCCCTGGAAAATCGGCTTGGCGAATTCCAGGTGCCAATCGCAGAAAATGCTCCAGGTGAACTGGTAGACGGCGCCGGCGGCCTCGTTGAAACGGTAATCATCGATGGCCTTGGAAACAGCCGCCGCCGTTTCCGCCGCCTTGCCGAGGATCCACTTATTGAGGGTCAGCGAGCACGCCGCCGGGTCGAAGGACGGGTCCGGCGCACAATCGTTCATCTCGCAGAAGCGGGCCGCATTCCACAGCTTGGTGCAAAAGTTGCGGTAGCCTTCGACGCGACTTTCCGACATTTTTACATCGCGGCCCTGGGCGGCGAAAGCGGTCAGCGTGAAGCGCAGGGCATCGGCGCCGAACTTGTCGATCAGTTCCAGCGGGTCCATGACGTTGCCCTTCGACTTGGACATTTTCTGTCCCTTTTCGTCGCGCACCAGGGCATGGATATAGACGGTGTGGAACGGCGCTTCGTCCATGAAGTGCAGGCCCATCATCATCATGCGGGCGACCCAGAAAAAGATGATGTCGAAACCGGTGACCAGCACGTCGGTCTGGTAAAAACGCTCCAGTTCCGGCGTCTCTTCCGGCCAGCCGAGGGTCGAAAACGGCCACAGGGCGGAGGAAAACCAGGTATCCAGGACGTCTTTCTCGCGGACCAGTTCGACGGTCTTGCCGTAATGCTTATCGGCGGCGGCCTGGGCTTCTTCTTGCGTCTGTTCAACGAAGATTTCCCCATCCGGTCCGAACCAGGCCGGAATCTGATGGCCCCACCAGATTTGCCGCGACACGCACCAGGGCTGGATGTTGCGCATCCATTCGAAATAAGTCTTTTCCCATTGCTTGGGCACGAACGTCGTTTTGCCGCTTTCCACCGCTTCGATGGCCGGTTTGGCGAGCGTCGCCGCATCGACGAACCATTGGTCGGTCAGCCACGGCTCAATGACGACGCCGGAGCGGTCGCCGTAGGGCACCACCATGTCGTTGTCTTCGATTTTTTCCAGCAAGCCGAGGCCTTCCAATTCCTTGACCACCACGTCGCGGGCTTCATAGCGGTCGAGGCCGTGGAAGTGTTCCGGCGTGTTCTCGTTCATGCAGGCGTTGAGGTCGAGCACGTTAATCATCTCAAGATCATGGCGGCGGCCGACCTCGAAGTCGTTGAAGTCGTGGGCGGGCGTGATCTTGACGGCGCCGCTGCCCTTTTCCGGGTCGGCGTGTTCGTCGGCGATGATCGGGATGGGGCGGTCGACGATGGGCAGGATGCAGTTCTTGCCGATCAGCTGCTGGTAGCGTTCGTCGTCGGCATGTACGGCAACGCCGGTGTCGCCCAGCATGGTTTCCGGCCGGGTCGTGGCAACCGTAATGAAGGTACCGTCTTCGCCTTCGACGGGATATTTTATGTGCCACATCTTGCCGACGGTTTCGCGCTGTTCCACCTCTAAATCCGATATGGCGGTATGCAGCAGCGGGTCCCAGTTGACCAGGCGCTTGTCGCGGTAGATCAGGCCTTGTTTGTAGAGTTCGACGAAAACCTTGCGGACGGCCTTGGACAGGCCGTCGTCCATGGTGAAGCGTTCGCGGCTCCAGTCGCACGAAGCGCCGAGGCGGCGCAACTGGCCGATGATGGTGCCGCCGGATTCCGCTTTCCACTTCCAGATGCGGTCGATGAACTTGTCGCGGCCCAGGTCGTGGCGGGTCAGGTTTTCCTTTTCCATCTGGCGTTCGACCACCATCTGGGTGGCGATACCGGCATGGTCGGTGCCCGGCTGCCACAACGCATCCAGTCCCTGCATGCGTTTGTAACGGATAAGGATATCCTGCAAGGTGTTGTTCAGGGCATGGCCCATGTGCAGGGAGCCGGTGACGTTGGGCGGCGGGATGACGATGGAATAGGTTTCCGCATCAGGCCGTTGGCCGCAGGCGAAGGCACCCCCTTCTTCCCACTTGCGATAATGTTTGTCCTCGACCTCTGCGGGCCGATAGGTTTTATCCAGCATTACTGCTTATCCTAAAAACTATATTTCGGTGAAGTGTGGCACGCTTTGGCGCCGCCCCGGACGATGTCCGGCTGGACGATTAATTCAGTCCAGCCGTTCCGCCCGGTTGATCATCAGATCGATTTCCTTCTTCACAAGGCGCTCGATCAGATACGGCAGGTTTCGGTCCAACCACTCCTTGAGGAGGGGTTTAAGCATTTCCCGCATCATACTTTCAAGGGTCAAATCCCGATTGCCAACCATCAGGTCGCGCTGATCGAGGATGGCGCGCGCCAATTCGGCCAGTACATCGGTCGACATTTGCGCCGTCGGTTGGGAAATCACCCCTGTCGTCACCATGTCGGCTGTCAACTCGAAGACGTCTCCCGTCTCTTCCGGTTCGAAGGCGGCGGCGGGTGACGGTACCGGTTCCGGCATCGGCGCCGGTTCGGGCTCAAAAACGGGTTCCG
>JADHTD010000193.1 GCA_016776525.1 Rhodospirillales bacterium | reverse complement strand
TATGCCGCTGGAGGTAATCCTCAACGACGAAGGCCGCGCCATCGCCCTGAAGATGTGCAAATGCGACATGGACGGCATGCGGCCGGTCCCCCGCGAAGGCACAGAATTTACCCTTGAATGCGATCTGATCGTTTCCGCCATCGGCCAAAGCGGCAACCTGGAAGGCCTCGATGCCCTGGATAACGGCAAGGGTTTTATCGAAACCGATCCAACCTACAGGGTAAAAGACCAGGAAAAGCATTTCGCCGGCGGCGACATTATCCGTCCACACCTGCTGACCACCGCCATCGGCCATGGCTCAATAGCCGCCGAAGGAATTAACCGTTTCCTGGCCAGTGAAGACCTTGCCAAGCGCCCAAAGGTTGATGTCCATCACTTCAACCTGCTGAGCGAGCTTCACCAACGCCACCTGGAACCGAATGAATATGACCACCAAGCCGTCAGGGGAACCGACGGGGAAAACTTCGCCATTCACAATTACGAAGACCGTTCGGCCAATCAGATTATTCCTAATGAAGAATTGTTTCTCGGCCACTTCCCCTATGAAGCCCGTAGCAAGCGCCATGAGGTGCACATCGATGCCGACAAGGTGCTAGGAAATTTCGAGGAACGCATCGTCAACCTCACCGAAGAAGAAGCCGTTAAGGAAGGCGAACGCTGCATGAGTTGCGGCATGTGTTTCGAATGCGACAACTGTGTCATCTATTGCCCGCAGGACGCCGTCTTCCGGGTCAAGAAAGATCAGCAAGCTGTCGGCCGCTATGTGGACACCGATTATTCCAAATGCATCGGCTGCCACGTCTGCATGGATGTCTGCCCGACCGGCTACATCCAGATGGGATTAGGGGAATAAGGATTTACGGCCACCGGACCTAATATGCGGCAAGGATAAACTTAGTTTGTAAGGTTGGTTTAAAAAAAGTTCTGAGAAAAAGCTGGAACGAAAGGGTAGCTAGCCATGGATACGAAAACCTTGACCTACCGCCGATATGAAGATGGCGACACCGAACATGTTCCCTGGGATAGGGATTTCGTTCACGGTGGAGAATCCTATAAATGCCCGACCTATGTCCACCGCACGCCGCCGTGCCAGGGCAGTTGTCCGTCCGGCCACGACATCCGCGGCTGGCTGAGCATCGTCCGGGGCCTGGATAAACCGGCCGGTGACGAACCTTGGCAGAGTTACGCCTTCCGTCGTATGGCCGAAGCCAACCCCTTCCCTGCCATCATGGGCCGGGTCTGTCCGGCACCCTGCCAGGACGGCTGCAACCGCAGCGAGATTGAAGAATACGTCGGCATCAATTCCATTGAACAATACGTCGGCGACTGGGCTATCGAACACGGCCTGAAGCTGCCCGAAGCCGGTCCGGACACTGGCAAGAAAGTGGCCATCGTCGGTGGTGGTCCAGCGGGACTGGCGGCAGCTTTCTTCCTGCGCCGTAGGGGCCATGCCTGCACCATCTTTGAGGCCTATGACGGCCTCGGCGGTATGATGCGCTACGGCATTCCCGGCTACCGGGTTCCGCGCGACGTGCTGGATGCGGAAATTATCCGGATCGTGGATATGGGCGTCGACGTGCGGACCAATACCAAGGTCGGCGTCGATATTAGCCTCGCCGACATGGAACGCGACTTTGATGCTGTTTTCTGGGGTATTGGCGCCTCGGTCGGTAAGCCGTTGCCGGTTGATGGGGCCGAAGCTCCCAATTGTGTGGACGGTATTGCCTTCCTCAAAGCCTTCAATGACGGCCGCCTGATGCATCTGTCGGGCCGCGTTCTGGTTATCGGCGGCGGCGACACGGCGATGGACGTGGCGGCTGTTGCCCGGCGCATCGGCAAAGTCGACGACCCATCCAAGGAACACAGTCCGGAAATCGTGATTATGGACCAGACCACCCAGGATGCCGCCTCGGTGGCTCGGCGCCAGGGCGCTGACGTGTGGATCGTCTACCGCCGTCCCATCTCCAAGGCACCGGCAACCAAGCACGAAATTGAATCGGTGATCCGAGAAGGCGTCGAGATACACGAAGGCCTGGCTCCCCTGGAAGTGATACGCGGTGAGGATGGCATGGCGAAGGCGCTCAAAGTCATGCCGGTTGATTGGGTCGAGGGGAAAATGGTCCCCCGCGAGGGCGAGGAATTTGAAATCGACTGCGCGCTTATCGTCAGCGCCACCGGCCAGGCCGGTGATTTCACAGGCTTCGAGGATTTCAACAACGGCCGCGGTCTGATCGAAGCTGGCAAAGTTTATAATGTACCCGATAAAGACGGCCATTTCGTGGGCGGTGACATTATCTACCCGCACCTGCTGACCACAGCTATCGGGCATGCCTCAATCGCCGCCGAAGGGATTAACAGTTACGTCAATGGCGAGGAACCGGCTGCCCGGCCGAAAATCGATTCCCATCGCTTCAACTTGCTTGAAGAACTCAGATCGCACGATCTGGGTCCAGTGGAATACGACCACAAGGCATCTTGGGGCACCGATCAGTCAAAATTTGCCGTCCACAATTTCGAGGACCGCTCTTTCACCGAACTTGCCTCTCATGACCAACTCTTCCTGGGTCACTTTGAATACCAGTCGATGCACAAACGCCAGGAAGCGGAGATCACGGCTGACGAAGTCTTAAACAACTTCCACGAACGCTTCACGGGGCTGCCGGAAGAAGCCGTCGTTGAAGAAGCTGACCGCTGCATGAGCTGCGGCCTCTGTTTGGAGTGTGACAACTGCATCATCTACTGCCCGCAGGATGCCGTTTATAAAGTTAAAGCGGATCAGCACATCATGGGACGTTATGTGGAAACCGATTACGGGAAGTGTATCGGCTGTCATATCTGTATGGATGTCTGCCCGTCCGGCTACATCCAAATGGGACTAGGGGAATAAAAAAAGAATGAAACACGGGCGCATAATCGGGTTCTTATTGGTTCTGCTGGGCCTGCTGCTGGCCGCGCCGATGCCGGTTTTGGCCGGTGACGTGCCCTTGCCGCATCCGGTGAAAGCCGTGAAAGGCAGCCAGTGCGTCGAGCCGGTCGATACCATGCGGCGCGAGCACATGAACTTCCTCAAGCATCAGCGCGACGACACGCTGCGCGGCGGCATCCGCGGTGCCAAGCACAGTTTGCGCCAGTGCATCGATTGTCATGCCATACCCGATCCCAAGGGGGCCTCCAAAGACCGCACGGTCGGCCCCTTCTGCACCTCCTGTCATGAGTATGCCGCCGTGTCCATAGACTGTTTCCAGTGTCACACGGCGAAAGCCGAAGACGGCGGCAAGCAAAGCAGCCGGTGGCGGCATAAAGCAGGCGGGGAAAACCTATTGTCCGAACTGCGCACCCACCTGCAAGGCTCCACCAAGGAGGCCCGGCCATGAACCGCCTGACCGATGCCACCCGGCGCAAGCTACTCAAGGGAGCGGCGGCCCTAAGCACCCTGGCCCTGGCTCCGGGGGTTATGCTGGTACGGCCCGCCGTCGCCCGGGAAACCGGCAAACCGGCCACATCCAATGTTCGCTGGGGCCTGCTGATTGACACCGCCAAGTGCGATGCCGGGTGCGACACTTGCGTTACCGCCTGCCGTACCGAAAACGGCTGGACCGGCCACGACCGCCCGCAAACCGACCCCCAGTGGATCCGCAAGGTAACAGTCACCGACAAACGGTCCGGAGCGGCCTTGTCGCTGCCGGTGATGTGCCAGCATTGCGCCGAACCGCCCTGCGTCGACGTCTGCCCGACCGGCGCCTCCATGAAGCGGGCTGACGGCATCGTCCTGGTCGACAAGCATATTTGCATCGGTTGCCGCTATTGCATGATGGCCTGCCCGTTCAAGGCCCGCTCTTTCGTGCATGAAGATGTAACCGATCAGAAACCCCATGCCCCGCGCGGCAAGGGAACCGTCGAATCCTGCACCTTCTGTGTGCACCGGGTCGACGACGGACGCATGCCCGCCTGTGTCGAGGCCTGCACCGAAAAAGCCGGACGCGGGGCGATGATCTTCGGCGACCTCAACGATCCCAACAGCGACATCGCGAAGGCGGTGTCCAAGCATGTGACAACCCGCATCCGCGCCGACCTCGGCCTCGATCAGGGCGTCATGTACAGGGGGTTTTAGACCATGACCAGCAAACCCATCCTGCAAGTTATCGACGGCGACAGCGCCGGTTATTTCACCCTGGTCGGCTGGTTTGCGCTGTTCGTTCTGGCCGGGCTGGGAGCCGCCTGGTACATGGAACACAACGGCCATTTCGTTACCGGCATGTCGAACCAGATCGTCTGGGGGACGCCGCATGTGTTTGCCGTGTTCCTCATTGTCGCCGCCTCCGGTGCCCTCAATGTCGCATCTATGGCGTCAGTCTTCAACAAGTCGGCCTATAAGCCCTTGGCCCCGTTGTCGGCCCTATTGGCCCTCGCCTTGTTGGCCGGAGGCCTGGCCGTCCTGGTGCTCGACCTGGGAAGGCCGGACCGTCTGATCGTCGCCATGACCACCTATAACTTCAAATCCATTTTTGCCTGGAACATCTATCTCTATACCGGTTTCTTCTTCATCGTCGGCGTCTACCTGTGGCTGATGATGGAACGGCGCATGGTGCGCTATTCGAAACCGGCGGGCCTGTTCGCTTTTATCTGGCGGCTGGCGCTGACCACCGGTACCGGTTCCATTTTCGGTTTCCTTGTGGCCCGGCAGGCCTATGACGCGGCGATCATGGCACCGTTGTTCATCGTCATGTCGTTTTCCTTCGGCCTGGCTATTTTCCTGTTGGTACTGATGGCCTCCTATCACTGGACGGGACGCCCCCTGGGCGATTACGTCCTCCGGCGTCTGGGCAAGTTGTTGGGTGTCTTCGCCGCCGCCGTCCTTTACTTCACCACCGTCCAGCACCTGACCAATCTGTATGCCAGCGAACACCACGGTGTAGAAGGCTTCATCCTGGCTGGCGGCAGTGTTTATACGGCGCTGTTCTGGGTCGGGCAGGTGATCATCGGCGGCATTATTCCCCTGGCCATCCTGTTCCATCCGGTGACCGCCGGCAGCCGTTCCTGGATCGGGCTGGCCTCAGCCCTCGTCATCATCGGCGGTCTGGCCCAAGTCTATGTGATCATCATCGGCGGCCAAGCATTTCCGCTGCTCCTGTTCCCGGGTATGGAAGAGAGCAGCAGCTTTTTCGACGGTCAGGTCGCAACCTATGCACCCAGCCTGCCGGAAGTCATGCTGGGCGTCAGCGGCGTCGCCTTGGCCCTGATCCTGGTCGCCGTTGCCATCAAAATTCTGCCGTTTTTACCGCAAACCCTGGACGATGCCTCAATTGACCCCCATTTTAAGGCGGAACCGGCCGAAGCCGACGCCTCGGATGAGGAGGAAGAGGACGCCGCCGGAGTTGGGGAAACAGCAGAGGCAACACCGGGCACATGACCGAAGAACATCCTTTCGCGCAATTTGTGAGAATCATCGGCCGCGGGCCAAACCTGTCACGGCCCATGACCGAAGAGGAAATGCTGGAAGCGGGCCGTATGATCATGTCCGGTCAGGTCGAACCGCTGCAACTGGGCGCTTTCCTCTGCATCCTGCGAATGCGAACAGAAGACCCCGGCGAAGGGGCCGGTTTCATCCGCGCCGTTAAGGAATGCATCAAGGTGCCCGCCAATGCGCCCGCCATAGACCTCG
>JADHTD010000192.1 GCA_016776525.1 Rhodospirillales bacterium | reverse complement strand
GGCGACAGCAACACCACCCTGGGCCACGGCGGCAACGACACCATCACCGTCGCCGGCACTAGCAACCTCACCCACGGCGGCGAGGGCAACGACGTCATCCGCACCAGCGGCAACGCCAATGCCACCGACGCCGGCGCCGGTAACGACACCATCCTGGTCACCGGCGACTGGAACGCCGCCTGGGGCGGCAGCGGCAACGATGCCATCGCCGTCAGCGGCTATGGCAACCGGGTCAAAGGCCACGACGGCAACGACATCATCACCGTCCAAGGTGACTGGAACACAACCGAGGCCGGAAGCGGCGACGATGTGGTGACCGTGTCCGGTCTCAACAATGTTGTTTCGGGTGAGGACGGCAACGACATCCTCAACGTCTCGGGCGGCGGCCATGGCGTCAATGGCGGGGCCGGTAACGATCAGATTAACGCCACTGGCGATTATAATGCCCTGTGGGGCGGCACCGGCGACGATGAGATTCTCGTGCAGGGCACTCACAACACCGTCGAAGGCCATGACGGCAACGATACCATCGTTGTCGAAGGCGACAGCAACGTGATCGCCGGTGGTACCGGCAGCGACGAGATTACCGTTTCCGGTGAATTCAATTATGCCGATGGCGGCGACGGCAACGATGTACTGGTCTCCGATGGCACCATCAACACGCTTGTCGGTGGGGCTGATGACGACATTATGGTTGGCGGTGACGGCAACGAAACCTATGTCTTCAGGCTCGGTGAAGGGTCCGACGCCATCGCCGATCTCGGTGGCTCCGACACTTTGTGGGTTATCGGCGGGATCGACAACTGGGCCGATCTGGAGATCACGGCAACCAAGGGCGATGACGGCTCTTTCCTCAACCTGATGTTTTCGGAAGGCGAAACCCAATGGGGCGACGTTACTATCGACCTGGAACATGGCGAGATGGTGGAGACGTTGCGCCTCGGTGACGGTAGCGAGTTGAACCTCCAGTCCCTCTACGACGGTGCCCTGGAAGTCTCGACGGCGGACCTGGACGGTTTGTCTGCCAGCCTGGACGCCGTACTCGACGGCGCCGATGGACTTTCCGAAACCGGCGAGATCGCCGACATGGTCTTCACCGGAACCGATGCCAGCGGCGAAGAAGACGGCACCGACGACATCCTGGCGTAATACCCCCTCCCAACTCCCTCAAATGGGCGGCGGCTCCCCACCCGGGGCCGCCGTTTTTTATTAAAATGCCAATGTCCGCTTATGGCTAAGAGCGGACATTAACTAACCCTAACAATAATGTCCGCTTTGCCCCCGAAAGCGGGTATAAATCACGATCGCGAATTATCATTAGCGGCAAAATTACCGGCCTTGAAGCCATCAGTATGCCTTAAAAATCATTGCCCATCTGCTGCCCCGGTCTCGTTGATCAGGGGTAGAGTGAAGGTGAAGGTCGTGCCCTTACCCTTCTGTGTCTTGAAACTGATATTCCCCCCGTGCTGTTCGACGATCGATTTGGTGATGCTCAGCCCCAGGCCGGTGCCGCCTTTATGCCGGGTCGCCGTCGAATCGGCTTGGGTGAATTTATCAAAAACTTGGTCATGAAACTCCTTAGGGATACCTGAACCATGATCGGTAATGGAAATAGAGGCCAAGCCATCTGAGGCCGAGCCCGAGATTTCAATAACACCGCCGGAGGGTGAGAATTTGGAGGCGTTTGACATCAGGTTCGACATGACCTGCAGCAAGCGGTCCTTATCGCCTTTGATGACGATGTTGGGCGGCGTTTCCAGCAGACGGAAATAAACACCATATTCGTCGCTGTAGCCCTTATTGACCTCAATGGATTCCTCAATCAGTTCGACAACGTCAATCCGTCTTTCGTTCAATTGCAATTGACCGAATTCGAGTTTCTCAATATCTAGCAGATCATTAACCAGAAGTGATAGCCGCTGGCTGTTGCGTTGGGCGATATCCAAAACCGATTTAAATTTGTCTGAAAGTTCACCCGCTTTGCCGGAATTAAGGATAGCCAGCGAACCGATGATCGAGGTCAGCGGTGTTCTCAACTCATGGCTGACGGTGGATACAAATTCGTTTTTTAACCGCATCGCCTTGATCAGATCGCGTTCGGCTTCAATTTTTTCGGTGATATCCGTATGCGCCCCGGACATATAGATTGGCGTGTTACTTTCATCCCGATAGGCCTGTCCTCTAGCGTGGATGTAGAGATAGTGGCCCTGCTTGTGCCGCATGCGGATTGTATAATCATAAGGCACTCCTTCCTCGAGGTGTGCCCGCAGCCTGTCATCGACGATGGCAAGATCATCCGGATGCACAAGATTTAGAAAATCCTCCCGGGTGTTGCCCAGCTCATCTTCCCCATAACCCAGCATCGATGACCAGCGCGGCGACTTGAAATCATCGCCGGTAAGCAAATTGAGTTCCCAAATGCCATCCATGGTTCCAGCCAGTGCGCGGGCGTATCGTTTATCACTTTGAATGATGGTTTCCTGGGTTTCCTTCAGTTCGGTAATATCCTGCACCTGACCGATGGTATATTGAGTGCGGCCCTTAGCGTCCTTGACGACGGACCGGTTCAACAGGCCCCAGACCACCTCCCCATTCTTTCGGATGTATCTCTTTTCTTCCTGATTGGATTCGATGGCCTGCCTAGTGATATTTTTACGGTGGTTTATCGATTTCTTCCGGTCATCCGGATGGGTCACGTCAAAAACAGTTTTCGAATAGAGCTCCTTGCTACTGTAGCCAATAAACTCACAGAAGGATTGATTAACCACCAGGAATTCACCCTTTAGGCCAATGATGGTCATTCCAATGGGGGCGTATTCAAAGATGTGTTTAAACAGTTCTTTGTTATCGATAAAATCTGCCGGCAAGGCGGAATCGGGATTGTTTTTTGCCATCATTCTATTCAGTCAAGGGTGCAAAGATCGGTCAAGCGGATGATCAAACAATAATATGATTTTGATATGGAAGATAAAAAAAATAATTTATTCGTTCAGAATATTTCCAGAATCAAACCTTCAGCTATGCCCGCTTTACCAGCAGAAGCGGACATTATTGATGGCAGTCTGTAATGTCTGCTATTAGCCAAAAGCGGACAAACCTGTTTTGTGATTATTGGTTCGCCATCATGGTCGGGGCTGAATTTTCTAAAGCCGTTTGCGGGCCTCTTCAGCCACCTGAGCCGATGTCAGGCCGAAGTGTTCGGCGAGATCGCTTTCCGAACCGGAAGCGCCGAAACCCGACATGCCGACGAAAGCGCCGTCTTCTCCGATGTAGCGTTCCCAGCCCAGGCCGACGGCCGCCTCGACGGCGACCCGCACGGTGCCGCGGCCGATGACCTCGGCGCGGTAGGCGGCGTCCTGTTCCTCGAACAGTTCCCAGCACGGCATGGAGATGACAGCCGTGGGGATACCCTCGGCCTGCAAGGTCTCCCGGGCTTCGAGGGCGACTTGTACTTCGGAGCCGGTCGCCATCAGTGTCACCTGGCGCTCATCACCCTCGGCGTCGGCCAGGATATAGGCGCCCTTGGCCGAGCGGTTCTCGGGCCCGCCGTCGTCACGCAGAGTGGGAAGGGCCTGGCGGGAGTGGATCAAAGAGGACGGGCGTGTCTTCTGCGACAGGGCCAGTTCCCAGCATTCTGCGGTTTCCACCGCGTCGGCCGGGCGCAGGGTCAGCATGTTGGGAATGGCGCGCAGGGAGGCGATATGTTCAACCGGCTGGTGGGTCGGCCCGTTGCGCCCGATGCCGATGGAATCGTGGCTGAAGACGAAGGCCACGGGCAGGCCCATCATCGCCGCCATCCGCAGGGAATGCCGTTCGTAATCGGAGAAGGTGAGGAAGGTGGCGCCGTAGGGTACAACGCCACGGTGCAGGACCATGCCGTTCATCATCGAACCCATGGCGTGCTCGCGCACCCCGAAATGGATATAGGTGCCGCCCCGGTTGTCTTTGGTAAACGGGATCATGTGGTTCTTGTGTTTGGTCGCCGCCTCCAGGTCGGGGGCTCCGCCGACCAGTTCGGGGATGACGTCGGCCAGGATGCCGACCACTTCTCCGGAGGTCTTGATGGTCGGCTGTGACGGCTTTTCATCGGCCAGCTTCTTCTT
Source organism: Rhodospirillales bacterium (assembly GCA_016776525.1). Lineage (GTDB taxonomy): Bacteria > Pseudomonadota > Alphaproteobacteria > Rhodospirillales > JADHTD01 > JADHTD01. Next base: position 1,586 of record JADHTD010000192.1, on the reverse strand, counting down.
GAAGGCATGCAGGGCATCGTTCCAACCGTTTGGCAGGTCACCGGCCATGAGGCGGTCGAACTCGGCCTTGTCGGCGGCGGGCTGGGCGTCGTGACGCTGCTGCCAGCCATCGTAGGCATCGACATTGCGCAGGCCGGCGCTGCGCCAGGCCGCCAGAATGTCGTCGGGAACGATGAAGGGTTCGTGCGGCCATCCGAGGAACTCACGGGCCGCGTCCGTGTCTTCTTTAAAGACCTTGCCGCCGTGGGCGTCGCGCTGTGCCTGGATGCGGGGTACGCCGAAACCGATCTCGGTGCGGCACGCCACCAGGGACGGGCGCGGATCCTGCTTGGCCAGGGCAAAAGCGGCGTCCACGGAGTCCACGTCCTGGCCGTCTGCTTCGACCACATGCCAGCCGGACAGCCGGAAGCGCGCCAGGTTGTCGTCGCTTGTCGCCTGCGCCGTGTCGCCGTCGTCGGTGATGCGGTTGTCGTCCCAGATAAAGATCAGCTTGCCCAGTTGCAGGTGGCCGGCCAGCGAGATTACCTCCTGGGTGACGCCTTCCATCATGCAGCCGTCACCAAACAGGGCATAGGTATAGTGGTCGACCACGTCGGGGCCGAAGCGATGGCGCATGAATTCTTCCGCCACCGCCATGCCGACGGCGTTGGCCACGCCTTGGCCGAGCGGGCCCGTCGTCGTTTCGATACCGGCGTCCAGGTCGTATTCCGGATGTCCGGGGCAATGGTAGCCCAGCTGGCGGAAATTCTTCACTTGCTCCAGCGATATCTTCTCATAGCCCGACAGATAGAGCAGCGAATAGATCAGCATCGAACCATGGCCGTTGGATTGTACGAAGCGGTCCCGGTCGGGCCAGTGGGGATCCTTGGGATTGAATTTCAAGTGGCGGGTGAACAGCGCCGTGGTGATTTCGGCGCAGCCCAGCGGCGTACCCGGATGTCCGTCATTGATTTTTTCGATGGCATCCATGGACAGGAAACGGATGGCATTGGCCATCTGGCGGGGGTCGACTGGCGACCGGGTGCCCTGCCGAGAATCAATAAAGGTCATAATGGATACTCCTAGATAAGATCGTAAAGATAGGCCTGGGCGACGGTGGGGTTACGCTGTTTGAGCATTTCATCCATCTTCGGCTCATCGATACGATCGGCGATTTCTTTTAATTTGTTGGTGATCTTGGCGGCTTGCGTGAAAACGGCCCGCGGGTCGTGTTCCTTGGGCACCATGTCAAAGGTGAACCAGTCGTCGTAACCCAGCCGCTTGAGGTGGTAGAACAGCTCGACGAATTCCCAGGTATGCACGGCGCCCGGCGACAAATCCCAATCGGCGCGGCCGTCGTTGTCATTGAGGTGCACATAGAACAGCTTGCCGGCACGGGCCAGCATGGAGGCCGAGGCGGCTGAGTTTTCATTGGCGAACATGGCATGCCCGGTGTCCATGGTGACACCCAGGTTGTCGGCTCCGACCATCTGGCAGAAAGCCAGGGATTCGCCGGCATTGCCAAGCAGGGAGCGAACCCGGGGTTCGCTGATTTTGTATTCGATGCAGACTTTCACTTCGGGATTGTGGGCGGCAACTTCGGCATA